>NZ_JBFWLF010000127.1:0-12112 GCF_050252275.1 Citrobacter sp.
AGTAACGGAATTGCCAGAGCTTACTACCACTGGACTTGATTAATAAAGTAAGTCCGTCACCATCATACAACTGGTAATCGGCATCTTTAGGTTTGGCGGCTTTGATTTCCGTATCGGTTAACGGCTTGGTTTTTCTTGCCATGAGGGGTCTCCATGCGTTTAGGCCCAACGAAAACAATAGAGCATTTCGTTGGGCCTATCAATGGGCCTAAAAGGTTCGGATTTAATTAGTTGGCATCAGACTTCGCGGGACAAATTGCAGACACAAAAAAGCCCGCAGGGCTTGCGCCGTGCGGGCTTTTAGGACTTCATCGGATGACTCTGGTAATCACCGATGGAGAATTTTGGTGGAGCTGGCGGGAGTTGAACCCGCGTCCGAAATTCCTACATCCTCGGTACTACATGCTTAGTCAGTCTTTACATTCGCCTGGCACCTGCGGATTGACACGCCACTACCAGACTAGCCTGATTAGTTTTAACGCTTCAACCCCAGGCAGGGCATCCACGCGATCTCTTTTGGGTTTGACCTCTCTTTGATCCCCGTCTTAAGAGCGGAAGCTAGGGAGAGAGGGCTCAGAGCAGGTTATTAAGCTGCTAAAGCGTAGTTTTCGTCGTTTGCGACTATTTTTTGCGGCTTTTTACGAGGCCAACCGCCCCTCGGCATGCACCTTGGGTTTCGCAAATCCCGTCGAATCCAGAATCAGCCCCAATGTGTTAAGACAAGTATAACAGACTTGTGACAGCCCTTGCCACCCCCAATCATCAGGCATTTACCGCTCGCGCAGCGCTTCTTTGGCTCGGTTGAACGGTTTGATTAAATAGTCGACGATGCTTTTTTCACCTGTTTTTATATCCACTGTCGCGATCATGCCCGGTACGATGGAAAAACGGCGTCCCAGCTTGTTTTGCAGATAGTCCTGATGGGTACGAATGAAAACGCGGTAGTAGAAGATTTCCGGCTTCACTTTGTCCTGAATGGTATCCGGCGAAATGGTTTCGACAACGCCTTCCAGTCCGCCGTAAATGGCGTAATCGTAGGCGGTGATTTTCACCAGCGCGCGCTGGCCGGGGTGGATAAAAGCGATGTCGCGCGGCGACAGACGCGTTTCAATCAGCAGATGATCGTCAACCGGTACGATCTCCATCATCTCGCCGTTTGGCGGGATCACGCCGCCGATGGTCGTGACCTGAATGTTCTTCACAATGCCGCGAACCGGTGAGCGAACGGTCAGGCGGGTCACCGAATCTTCGCGTCCCTTAATGATCGCGGAGAGCATTGCCACTTCGGCGTTGGCTTTAGACAGCGCCTCGCGCGCCTGGACGTAATATTGCGAGCGCAGATCGGTGAGTTTAAGGCCAATATCGCTTTTTTGCCGTTGCAAACGCAGTACCTCGACGTGGCTGGCGGCGCCGCTTTTTGCCAGCCGCTCGGTGATCGCCAGCTCTTTATTCACCAGCGTCAGCGCCTCTTTGAGCTCAGACTGCGCGTCGGCGAGTTGTGCGCGGCGAGTGGTATAAAGTCGCGTTTCCGAGGCGACCAGATCTGGCCAGGCGTTCAGTTCGTCAGAGAAGACCAGCGGCTTGTCGCTAACCTCAGCCGTCAGGCGCTGACTGGAGGCCAGCGAGGCGCGATAGCGGGCGGCGCTTTCGCCAACGTTAGACTCCGAGCGCGTCGGGTCCAGTCGCGCCAGTACCTGTCCCGCCTGGACCTGATCGCCTTCATGCACCATCAGTTCGGCGAGGATCCCCCCGTCGAGCGACTGCAATACCTGCTCGCGCGAACTGGGGATCACCTTGCCGGTGCCCGTCGAGACCTCATCAAGAATGCCGAACCACGCCCACACCGCGAGGATCAGACACAAGATCCCGGTGAGCCAGATGATGCGACTGGCACCTGAGAATTCTCGCTCGCGGCTGTCGTCGAGCGCGTCGTGGGTCGCGTCAGGCTGACTGGTTTTCATTTTTCCACTCCCGTGTGTTGGCCTGCGCGGCCATTCGACTTTGTCCCAGCGCCTGCGCTTTCGGCGCGTCCATCACCAGTTGCCCCTCTTTAAGCACCACCACCCGTTCGACCAGCTCCAGTACCGGTACGCGATGGGTGGCGACGATCAGAGTGCGGTTGCCGAGCCACTGTCCCAGTCGTTGAATAAACTCGCGTTCGGAATGCTCATCCAGCGAGGCGGTGGGCTCATCGAGCAGGACGATATTGGGGGCGCGCAGCAGCATGCGGGCGAGCATGATGGACTGTCGCTGACCGCCGGATAACCCGCTGCCGCCTTCCATAATCGGATGATCGAGCCCTTTCGGCAGCCGTTTCACGAAGTTGGCCGCACCGCAAATCTCCAGCACGGTAAATATCTCGTCGTCGCTGGCGTGCGGGGCGCCGAGCGTCAGGTTCTCGCGCAGGGTGCCAAAAAACAGGCGCGCGTTCTGGCTCAGTAGACCGACGTTGCGGCGCAAATCGGCCATATCGATGTGCGGCAGGCTGAGGTTATCGAGACGGGCGTCGCCCTCGACCAGATCCACGCCGCCTGCCAGCGCCTGCAACAGCGTGGATTTGCCCGCGCCGTTGCGCCCGAGCACTGCGATGCGTTCGCCGGCGGCGATCTCCATTCGGTTAATGCGCAGTGGCACCCGCTGGTCTTCACTGTGATAACGAAACTGTGCGTTCTCGAACAGATAATGACCGTGAAAGATCTCCTGATGCACCCGCGTTTCGTCACGCTGGGTCTCAGTGGGAAGTTCCATAATGCTGTCCAGCCCCTTTTTAGCGGCTTTCACCTGCTGTCAGCGTGCCAGCACGCCGCACAGATTACCCATCGGGGCGATCATCCTTGAGCCAAGCATGGAGGCAGCAACCACCGAGCCGGTCGTCAGCGTGCCTTCAATCACCAGCGGAGCGCCAAACATCACCATTGCCGCATAAACCAGCCCCTGGACGGTCACCCCCCAGTTGATTAGCCCTTGCGACAGTTCGCGGGTGCGCAGTCCGGACTCGGCGGTGATGCGGATATAGCTGTTCCACTGTTGCAGAAACCGGTTCTCCGCCTGCATCAGCTTGATGTCCTCCAGCCCCTGAACGCTTTCGACCAGCACGGCGTTACGCAGCGTGGCCTCGTGCGCTGACTGATTCGCCAGCTCCGCGAGCTTTTTTTGCAACAGTAGACCGGGAAGGATCATCAGCAGCGCGGCGACCGGGGCGATCCAGGCGAGCGGCGGGGCGATGATCGCCAGCACCACGATGAACAGAAAAAAGAAGGGCAGATCCACAATGGTGGAGATCGTGGAAGAGGTCACCATCTCGCGGGTCTGTTCCAGCTCGCGTAGCTGCGAAATAAAGCTGCCGGTGGAGCGAGGGATCGCGCTATTACGCAGGCGCAGAGCGTGGCTGAACACGCGATCCGACACCCGCATATCGGCGCGCTTACCCAACCGATCCATCACATGACCACGGGCGAGTCGCAGCAGAAAACCAAACAACATGGCGATCAACACGCCGACGGCGAGGACATACAGCGACGGCCACGATTGCGCGGGGATCACCCGGTCATACACCTGCATCGAGAAGACGATCCCGGAAAGCGACAGGATGTTGATCAGCAATGCTGCCAGCATCACCGGGCCGTAAGGACGTAGATCTTTCAGCACCAGGCTTTTCAGCCAGTCGGGTTTGAAACGCGAGATATAGGTATCCACCCGGCGGTCTTTCACGGCGGAAAGCGGACGTAACGCGATAATGAAACGGACCGTCGGCAGCAGGTCGCGCAGGGCGATCCGGTTGCGCTGGAGTTCGCCGTTGATAAAACAGACGTCAAGCTGGTCTTCGCCGTCGAACTGTTCAACCAGTACCAGTTCACCCTCCTGGAGCTGGATCACCACCGGCAGACGCCAGCGGGTGAGCGACTGTTCGCTGGGAGCCAGCGGCTGAAAAGAGAGTCCGGCCTGGCGGGCCAGTTGGCTGAGCGCCTGCGGCATCGGTTTATCCTGGAACCACGGGGCGCTGGCCTGCAACGCGCCGGGAGAACAGGCAATACGATAATGGGTGGCGATATGGCTCATTGCCCGCGCCCAGTTGGCCAGCGCCGGTGCGGTGATGCGCTCGTCGCCAGGAATGTCGGCGTGAGTCATGGCTGAATCTCCACTGACTGAATGGTGCGGTTTTCCAGACCAAAGGCCTGGCGCATCTGACCGGTGTTGTACAGGCAGTTAAGCTGCAGTTGATGCAACTGACTCTCTGTCTGTAACTGTGCGAAGCGCGCCTGATAGACCTCCTGTTCAGCGTTAAGCACGTCGAGAAGCGGTCGGGAGCCGAGGTCGAGATACTGTTGCTGGTACAGCTCGCGCGTCCGTTCACTCAACGTCTCCTGACGCTTCTGGATCTGCAAGGAGGTCACCAGGTTCATCGCTTCACTGCGATCCGCAAGCAGCTTCTTGCGCACGTCCAGCCGGGTGCGCTGGATGGCTGACTGGGCGGATTCCACCGCGTGGCTGGCGGCGTTGCGCCGGGCGGTTAAGCCGCCGCCCTGATAAATGGGCATCTCCACTTTGACCCACGCCGAATACTGAGTGCGGTCAACTGACTCATGCCCGGCATAATTATCATTGAGGTAGTGGCGAACCTCCGGCTCCAGCGAAACCGTCGGCGTCATCTGCGCGTTGGCGTAGTCGAGATTAGCCTGGGCGACGTTGGCCTGCGCCCAGGCGGCAAGAACGGCGGGTACCAGCTTGTCATCCGGTTTTGCCAGTTCGCAACTGCGGCCCAGCTTTTGCGGGAAGTCGTTGCTGATGGTGTTAAGGTTTTTCCAGCCCAGCCAGGTCATGAGCGTCGCCTGCGAGCTCTCAAGATTGGCCTGATACTGTACGAGTTGGGAGCGGGCGCCCTCAATGCGCGCATCGGTCTGCACCACGTCCGACAGCGAGCTGGCGCCTTCATCGTTGCGCTGATTCGCCAGCCTGCCAATGGCGCTCAGGGCATCCAGTTGCTCCTTTGCCACCGCCACCATCTGCTGCCAGGTCTGCACTTGTACAATAGCGGTCGCCGTTTCATGGCTGACGGTATCAATGCTGAGCAGTACGTTGGCCTGCTCCTGCGCCACGCCGGCGTTTTCTGCCCGCACCTGGCTTGCGACTTTTCCAAAGTCATAGAGCATTTGCGACAGTGACAGTACCAGCGACGGGCTGAATCCGCTGTCGGAATAGCTGTTGGTATAGCCGTTATTCATCCCGGCGTTAACCTGCGGATAGTATTTGGCTTTTGCAACATCGACCTGCTGAATTTGGGCATACAGTTTACCGACCACTTCCGCGATCGATGGATGCCAGGTGACGGCACGATTGACCGCCTGAGAGAGAGTCAGTTCGCCGGGCGCGGCGCTGTCACCGCTCTGCGGCATCGGGCCATCAAGCGCGGGCAGTTCCTGCTGTTCAACCCACTGCTGCGAGGCGATGCGAGGCATTTCTACAGCAGCGATAGCGGGCGCAGCGCACAGATTGCCCGCCAGCCACCAGAAAGTAAGCTGTCGTTTTCCCATTTTCTTCCCTAATTGAGCGTTGTTTTTTGCCCCGGGCGAGCGTGCGCCCGGAGTCGTTGTGTTGTCGTGCTACTGGCCTTTATCAGGTCACAATATGGTTTTGTTCGATAAGCTCCGTCAGCGTGGTTTGTACATTCTCCAGGGTTACCAGTTGCGTGGAGTGGTAAGTGCTGCCCGCCCCGTCACGGTCAATAGAGAGGGTGGTATTGCCGCCGCTGGTGCTGACGCTGAGATAGTTGCCCAGCGAAGCGGTTTGCCCGTTCCAACCCACCAGTAAATCGCCGATGTCAATTTTGTCGCCCTGCGCTAGCGAGAAGTTTCTCCATGTGTCAGTCCCGTTGCCGCCCGTGGCATCGTTGGCGTTGAGCAGGTTGTAGATCAGCGTGTCGCCATATACCGATCCCACCAGCACGTCGCTTTGCGCGGTACTGCTCACCTGCGGGGCGATATCCACCGTCAGCGTGGCGGTATCGGTATGACCGTGGGTGTCATTGAGCGTGTAAGTGAATGTCTCCTTGGTGGTGATGGACGAGAGCGCCACACCGTTGTTGAGCGTGTAGGTGTACGAGCCGTCGGTGCGAATTTGTAGCGAACCGTAGTGGCCCTGAATGGTTGTAGTGGCGCTGGAGTAAGGATCCAGCGTGGCGGTACTGCCGTTGTAACCGGTAATGGTCAGGCGCGTATCGACGGTATTCAACTGGTCCATCGCACCGCCGGAGTCGCTGCCGTCAAAGATATTGCCACTGACGGTGTGCGTGCCGGAGGTTTCGAAGTTATCCAGATCGACCGTCGTCCCGGTGATTTTCGGCGTAATGGTCGCTGCGCCCGCCAGGGTGTTATTGCCGGTGAAGTTCAGCGTGTAGGTGCCGCCATCCAGCTCCAGCCCGCTCAGATTGACGGTCACGGTGGCGCCGCCGAGCGTGATATTGGCGACCGGCACGGTACCGGAGCGAACGACCACGCCGTTTTCCAGTATTGACCAGCTAATGGTCAGATTGCCCAGCGTCACCAGCGTCGAGACATCAAAGACGATGGACGCGCCTTTCAGAATGGTGCCTGCCGCGACGTCAAAGGTTCCGCTGCCGCTACCGGTTCTGCCAAGGACTCCCCAACTGGCACTCCCGACGGTGGAATCCAGATAACTCGTGGTGTCCTGTACGGACGGGGCCAACAGGGTATCGCTGACATCGTTCACGGCATCCAGCGGACGGGCAGTCGGCTGGATATTGAGCGAGGCGGTATCGGTATCCCCGTTTGGCGCTTTCACCGTGTAGATGAAGCTGTCCGGTGTTTTGGTGCCGTCCGCACCTACGCCGCTTTTCAGGGTGTAGGTGTAGTTCCCTTTCGCATCAATGGTTAACGTGCCGTAGGTGCCGACAATAGTCGTCGTGCCGGTAGCGGCAACCGCCACACCGTTTACCTGGGTGACCAGCGTGCCGGCGGGGGCGATATCGTCGCTCAACACATTGCCCTGGGTGCTGGTGGTCAGGCTGTCAACGCTGTAAACATGATCCTCCAGCACGTTCAGGGTATAGCCGGTCAACGCCGTGACGCCAAATGCCGGGTTCAGCAGGAACAGGTATTCGCCGCCCGGCAGATTCAGCGTCAGCTTGTCGGACTGACCACCCAGCAGCGGTGCGTTCAGCCAGTTTTTCTCCACTCGCCACTGCTCAAACTTCTGGGTGACGTCGTTGAAGCGATAGATGTACAGATCGAAGCTGGACGCCACCGCCACGCCGCCAATGGAGGATTGCAGCGTCATGGTGCGCGTAGAACCCTGCTCAACGTCGAAAATAATCGGGTTGCTCAGTTTGTCCAGTACGCCCAGATCCAGCACGTTGCCCAGACTGACGTTCACCACCGTAAAGCCGCCCTGCGAGGACGCCCCGTTGTTGATCGCCTCCACATGCGTGTCATAGGGCAGGGTGGCGACGTTATCGACGGCGGTCACGCTGCTGACCGGAGCGTCATTGCCCAGAGTAATCACCAGCTTCGCCGAGGCGCTGTTGCCGCCGCCGTTGATGGTGTAAGTGAAGCTCTCCGTGCGGCCAATCACTGAGGCCGGACTGTTCGGGTTCAGCGCATAGCTGTAGCTACCGTCCTGATTAATCGTCAGCGTGCCATAGACGCCCTGAATGACGTTACTGCCAGCGTTAAGCGTAAAGACTTGTCCGTTGGCGTTAGTGACTGTGGTGACAAGAGTATCCTGCGGCGCGCTGTCGTTATTCAGCACGTTGCCAGTCTGCGGCGTAGTGGTAGTGATGGTACCGGCACTGGTCTCTTCGACGCTGACGTTCAGTGCGGTATAAGAGCCGGTTGCCAGCAGTGCGGTGTTATAGGTCAGAACCCGATAAGTACCGCCCTCCAGTCCGGACACGTTCACCGTGACGCCGCTGCTGCCGAGCGTCAGTAAATTGGCAAACTGTGCCTGCGCGGTGTCGATGACCGTGGTCCACGAGTTAGTCGCGGCATCATATTTCTGGATCGCCACCTCCTGCGTATTCAGCAACGAGAGCACAACGCCGGTAGCGCTGGCGTCTATCACCAGACTGGCGCTGCCGCCGTCCTGAATGGTGAACTCCACGGCTGCCGTATCGTTACCTAACACGTTCGCCACGTTGCCCAGCGCGCCAACCAGCAGCAAACCATAGTCGCTCAGTTGCTCGGTTGTGACGGTGGCACTGGAGGTTAACTCCAGATTTTCAACGTTATCGTTGGCCGAGATGGGCAGCGTTGGCGCGGTGACCTGCGTCGGGGTCGAGGCGTTGCCGACGGCGTCCGTGGCGCTGACGCTGATGTTCTCGCCGCTGGTCTGTTTGCGATCGAAGGTATAGGTGTAATTGCCGCTGCTGTTGGCGGTCGTGGTCACCGTTAAGCCCGTGCTAAGCGTGATGCTCACCGTACTGCCCGCTTCAGCGGTGCCGCTGATGCTGGCGCCGTCGGCGCTCACGGTGCCCGTTGGCGCGGCCGTGACCGTATCCACCGTGACGGTATAACCTGATGACAGCGTACTGGTGCCGTTGGTGTTAGTGGCTGTGGCGGTGAGGATGTGCGTTCCGTCGGCGATGTTGGCCTGCGGGGTCAGTGACCAGTTACCTTGCGCATCCACGCTGGTGCTGCCAATAGAGACGCCGTCGCTGTACACCGTGATGGTGGAGAACGGCTGACCCGTCCCGTTTAACAACGGTCTGGCGTCATTGGTGGCCTGACCGTTGGCCACCAGGCCGGTGATAGAGTCCACATCGTCCGTCAACGAGGCGATCACCGGGGCACCAGGCAGACCACTGAACGGCGCAATGACGCTGCCGGAGGTCCCGGTATTACCCGCTTTGTCCTGGGCGACTACCTGCAACGTCTCTCCACCGACCTGCGCAGGGGTAATCAGAATGCTAAAGCTGCCAGTGGTGCCGTCCGCAACGCCGGTACCCAGCACCGTGCCATTGCTGCTGGTGATAGTGACCGTGCTGCCGGCCTCTGCCGTACCGGTGACGTGACTGCCGTTGGTGACCACCGCCAGATTGGTCGGCGTGCCGGGCGGCGTGGTATCCACCACGATGGTCGATGTCGCCGACGATGCGCTGACGTTGCCCGCGGCGTCGGTGGCTTTGGCGGTAAAGGTATGCGCACCCTCCGTCAGTGCGTTGGTAGGCGTAAAGCTCCACGCGCCGTTGGCATCCGCCTGAATCGGGGTTGGCGTGAGTAACGTTGCGCCGTCATAGAGTGTGATGAATGCGCCCGGCTCGCTGGTGCCACGCAGCTCTGGCAGGGTGTCATTGGTGCTTTGTCCGCTGCCGACGGGACCGATGATATTGCTGACATCATCAAGAATGGTGGTGATCACCGGCGCGGTTGGCGCCAGCGTATCCACCGTGACGGCGAAACTGGCCGCCGGACCGATGTTGCCCGCGGCGTCAGTCGCGGTCACAGCAAGGGTATGCGCGCCGTTAGTCAGGGCGGTGGTTGGTGTGAAGGTCCAGTTGCCGTCCGTACCGACAACGAGGCTGCCAATGACCGTGCCGTTATCGGTAAAGGTTAGCGTGGTGCCTGGCTCTGCCGTGCCGTTAAGCGTTGGGCGAGTGTCATTGGTGCTCTGATTGGGCGACAGATTGCCAGTTTGCGGCGCGCTGTCATCGACCACAGAAGTGATTACCGGTGCCAGCGGCGCGGCGGTATCTACCGTGACGGTGAAGCTGGCAGAAGGACCGACGTTACCAGCGGCATCCGTTGGGGTGAAGGTTAACGGATGATTCCCCTGGCCCAGATCGCTGGTGGGGGTAAAGGTCCAGCTCCCGTTCGCCTCAACCGTCACGCTGGCGAGGGGAACGCCGTTGTCTGCGATGCTGATTGTGGTCCCCGGTTCACCGGTGCCGGTGAAAACAGGACGCGCATCGTTGGTGGTTTGACCGCTGCTCAGACTGCCGGTGACCGGGCCAACGTCATCCTGCACATTACTGATTATTGGCGCGCCAGGCGAAACGGTATCGACCGTCAGCGTAAAATTCGCTGATGCCGGGCCGGTATTGCCCGCGCTGTCGGTGGCGGTGACCCTCAGCGAGTGGGCCCCCTGGGACAATCCGTCCGGTCGGTAGCTCCAGCTCCCGCCTTCGGTCACGGTGGCGGTGCCAAGCAGAACGTTGCCATCGTAGACGTTAATGGTGCTACCGGGTTCACCGGTTCCGGTCATGATCGGGCGGGTATCATTGGTGCTTTGCCCGCTGGTGAGCGCACCGGTTCCTGGCGTCACGTTATCGGTGACGCTGATGATGGTGGGAGCCGGAGGGGAAACCGTATCGACGACCACAGTAAAGGTAGCGCCAGGGCTGACGTTACCGGCCGCGTCTGTGGCGGTTACGTTGAACGTGTGTGAGCCATTACCCAGTGTGGTTGCGGGCGTAAAGGTCCATGCGCCTGTACCGTTGGCCTGCACGGTGCCTAGCAGCGTGGTGCCGTCAAAAATGCTGACGGTGCTGTTCGCTTCGGCGGTTCCGGTCAGCGTTGGCCGCGTGTCGTTAGTGCTTTGTCCGTTGTTCAGCGAACCACTATTCGGGGCGACATCATCACTGACGGAACTGATGACAGGAGCCGATGGCGCCAGTGTGTCCACGGTCAGAGTGAACGCGGCGGACGGGCCTTCGTTGCCTGCCGCGTCCGTGGCCGTGACGGTCAGATTGTGTGGGCCGCTGCCTAATGGGGTATCCGGTGAGAGCGACCAGCTTCCATCGGTGCCCACCACCACGCTGCCCACGGCGAGTCCGCCGTCATACAGCGTAACAGTGGCGCCCGGCTCCGCCGTTCCCTGGAAGGTTGGCTGAGTATCATTGGTGCTTTGTCCGTTCGCCAGTACGCCGGTTGACGGGGTGGTGTCATCGGTGACGCTTTGAATCACCGGTACCCGTGGCGCGGTGGTATCGATGTTCACCGTGTACGCAGTGGAAGGCGCGCTGACGTTACCCATCGCATCGGTGGCGGTGACGGTAATCACATGGGAACCTGTGGCAAGCGTCGGAGAGGTAAAACTCCAGCTACCGTTGGTGACCTGCGTGGTGCCGATTTTCACGCCATTGTCATAGAGGGTAATCGTACTGCCTTCTTCACCGCTGCCGGTAAAGGCGGGTGTGGTGTCATTGGTGCTGCCACCGTTACTGATGACGCCTGTTTGCGGCTCGCTGTTATCCGTGGCGCTGGTAAGGGTTGGCGCTACTGGCGGCGTAGTATCCACCACCACGACAAATGCTTCCGACGCGACGCTGGTATTCCCTGCCGCATCGGTGGCAGTGATGGTCAGATTGTGGCTGCCTTCCCCCAGACCGGTGGGAGGCGTAAAACTCCACGTGCCGTTGACGACCTGTACCTGACCGATTGGCGTATTGCCATCGTAAATCGTGATGGTTTCGCCGTTGGTGCCGCTGCCGCTCAGGGTTGGACGGGTATCGTTGGTCGTCTGCCCGCTGGTCAGCGTTCCCGTACCCGGGGCGACATCATCTGTTACGCTGCCAATCGACGGTTGTGCCGGTGGAGTGAGATCGACGGTGATGTTGACCACGGCTGACGCTTTGCTGCCATCCACAGTATCGATAACCTCGAAGGTGTGCAGGCCTTCGGCTAACGTGGCGGTGGATGTCCAGTTCCAGTTGCCGTTCTCGTCAACCGGGACGTTTGACGCGACAACGATGCCGTCGACCAGAATATCGACGGTTGAGTTCGGTGTGGAAACGCCGCGCAGCCCCGGTTGCGTATCGTCAGTGGTTTGTCCGCTCTTCAGATCGCCCTGAATGGTGCCGGTGTCATCGATTATCGCGCTGATGATCGGCAACCCGGTGCCGGAGCCGGTAAAGTTTGTGGGATCGCTGGTGTTACCGGCGGCATCCTGCGCCGTAGCGGTCAGCGAATTGACGCCCGTTTGCGCTGGCGTGACCTGAATCTGGAACGTGCCGTCTGTTGCCACGCCCGTACCAATCACATTGCCGTCGGTATCGCGGATCGTCACCGTGCTGCCGGTTTCCGCCGTGCCGCTGACCGTCGCGCCATCGGCTGTGATCGTTACCTCCTCCGGGGACGCCGGTTTAGTCAGATCGACGTTC
>NZ_JBFWLF010000128.1:0-12052 GCF_050252275.1 Citrobacter sp.
GTTCGACGGGCGCCGATTTCAGGCTGTTAGAGCCGCGGGTGATCGTCGCAATCCCCGCGCCCAGCTCGTTTTTAAGCTCGCGCTGGCTCATTTCGCCACGTAATAACTCTTCGATAATGCGTACACGCGTCCCCAGCGCTTCGCGCTCATCCGGGGTCAGCATCAGTTGCAACAGCGGTAAGTGCAGATCCTCTGCATAAGACTGGCGGAGCAACTCCACAAAACGAAGCCACTCCTGATTACGTTGTTCGGCCATCGCCGATGAATAAGGGGAATGCTGGGTCATGTTATGCCGCCCTGTTGTACTCATACACGAGTACAAATCATAACATAACCCACCGGATTAATAACGTCTCTGCCACTCAGAATCGCTCATCAGGGTGTCTTTCTGCCCCATGAAATAGCGATAGTAAGCGTCGTAGGCCAGCACGTTCTTCACATAGCCACGCGTTTCCGAGAAGGGAATACTCTCGACAAACGCCACGGCGTCGATCCGTCCCGCGCTGTTGCCAAGCCAGGTGCGCACGCGCCCTGGTCCGGCATTGTAAGCTGCTGACGAGAAGATCCGATTATTGCCAAACTGCTGATAGACGTACTGCAGGTAGCTGGTGCCGATATTGATATTGGTTTCCGGATCCAGTAACTGATTCTGACTGCTGTAACCCGGAATAGAGAACATCTTCACCGTGTGCGTCGCGGTGCCTGGCATAATCTGCATCAGCCCGCTGGCGCCGACCGGCGATTTCACCTTCGGATTCCAGGCGCTCTCCTGACGCGCGATCGCCATCGCATAGCTTTGCGGAATATCTTTGCCACGGGTATAGCGGGTAAAGAGATCCTGATACGCCAGCGGGAAGCGCTCCTCCAGATGATCCCAGAGTTTACCGGCGATCGTCGCCTGCACGCTCAGATCCCACCACTGATTGTTGAATGCATAACGCGCCAGCTGCGCCTGCTCCGTCTTCGTCCGGCTGGTGACCAGGTTTGCCCATTCGCTGCGGGCGGTGTTATCCATATTCCAGAACATCAGTTCGCGAACGCGGGCCATTTCGGGTCCCTGAGTTAACGCGTTATTCACATTATCGGGCGCTCTATCAATTTTCAGTACGTATTCTTCCCCCAGGCGCTGCGCCGCCGCCATCGGGTAGAAACCGCGCTGCTGCATCAGCGCATGCAGGATCTCTTTTGCTTCCGCTTCCCTTCCTCGTTCCAGCAGCAAATCGGCCTGCCAGTAGCGCCATTCGTCCTTCTCTTTCGCTTCCATCGGCAGACGCGCCAGCCAGGTATTCAGGCCACGGCGATCGCCGGTCCCGAGCGCCATGCGCACCCGACGCTCCACCAGCGTGGTGGACTGCGAGCGCATAATCGCGTCGTCTCGC
The DNA here is from genome assembly GCF_050252275.1 of Citrobacter sp. Lineage (NCBI taxonomy): Bacteria > Pseudomonadati > Pseudomonadota > Gammaproteobacteria > Enterobacterales > Enterobacteriaceae > Citrobacter > Citrobacter sp. The sequence goes on from NZ_JBFWLF010000128.1 coordinate 1,380, forward strand.
CATTTCGCCTGCTCGTCGGTAACGTCGTTGCCCATTAATCGCCAGGCGACGATATCGCGCAGCTCCTGGGTTTGATCCTCATTCAACTGCTGCGCCTGTACCAGTGACGGAATCATCAGACGCGCGTTTTCCGCATCCTGACGAGCGACGCTGGCAAAGGCTACAGCGGCCATCTGACGAGTGAAATCGGTCGCGCCGGTGGTGCGCGCAAAGGTCATGACGCTGTTCGGGTTGTTCGCCAGTGAGATAATCGCTGACGCGATAGTCTGGTACTCCACCGGCATCTGCCCGGCCAGTACCGTCACCAGTCCAGTGTTGCCCGCTTTCATCGCCAGGCGAATGCGCTCCAGGTAAGAGAGCGGATCCTGGGTGCCAGATGCACGCCAGACGCTGAACAGTTTGTCACAGGCATTAGGTTGGCTTTTACCGGTCAACCACAGCTCTTTCGCCCCCTGCCAGGCTTCTTCCGTTTGCCCGGTATTCCACTTCGCGTAATAGTAATTGCACTGCGCCTCGGTGGTTCTCGGCTTCTCCGGGCTAAACGCTAATAGCCCGCGCCAGTCTTCACGCCGCGCCAGTTCGTTAACGAAACGCGATTCCAGCGTACGCGCTGGCGGCAGGGTTGGGTTGGCACGGACAAAGTTAGTCACCGTGACGGTCGGCTGATTCATCAGATCATCGGTGATTTGCCGATATTCCAGATAGGGATACAGGGGATAATTCTTCAGGCCCGGCATCATCTGCTCCACGACATCCATCTGGCGGTTATCCCAGGCCTGCTTAATCTGTGCGTAACGGTTACGCTGCTCGTCCAGTGAATCGGCTCGCGCTGCCTGACTTAACGTCAGCAGGCACACACCGGCGGCAATAAGACGCCAGGTAAATCGTTGGGCTTTGTCCACAAGCTCTTCCTCTAAATATGATACGTCGCTGCAGCCTCATGCCGCCTAATGATTTCATGCTAACCAGTCATTGGCATTTACGCCACGTCGCGGACACTTTTTTACTTTTACTGCGAGTGAGATCTGCTGGCTGGGATTGAGAGGGGAAAAAGGCTACACTTCGCCTTTGAAAACAACTATACCCTAAATAATTCGAGTTGCAGGAAGGCGGCAAGGGAGTGAATCCCCCAGGAGCTTACATAAGTAAGTGACTGGGGTGAACGAGTGCAGCCAACGCACAATGCAGCTTGAAGTATGACGGGTATATTCATCACGATAAATACAGAGGCGAGTCCAACGTGGCCCAATTCGTTTATACCATGCATCGTGTCGGCAAAGTCGTTCCGCCGAAACGTCATATTCTTAAAAACATCTCGCTGAGCTTCTTCCCTGGCGCAAAAATCGGCGTACTGGGCCTTAACGGTGCCGGTAAGTCCACCCTGCTGCGCATCATGGCGGGCATTGATACAGATATTGAAGGCGAAGCCCGCCCGCAGCCTGGCATCAAAATTGGTTACCTGCCGCAGGAACCTCAGCTTAATCCTGAACACACCGTACGCGAGTCTGTTGAAGAAGCAGTAGCGGAAGTGGTCAACGCACTGAAAGGTCTGGATGAGGTTTATGCGAAATACGCAGAGCCAGATGCCGACTTCGATAAACTGGCCGCGCAACAGGGCAAGTTCGAAGAGATCATTCAGGCGCACGACGGTCATAACCTGAACGTGCAACTGGAGCGTGCGGCCGACGCCCTGCGTCTGCCAGACTGGGACGCCAAAATCGCGACCCTCTCCGGGGGTGAACGTCGCCGTGTCGCACTATGCCGTCTGCTGTTAGAAAAACCTGACATGCTGCTGCTTGACGAACCGACCAACCACCTGGATGCGGAATCCGTGGCCTGGCTGGAACGCTTCCTGCACGACTTCGAAGGCACCGTGGTGGCGATTACCCACGACCGTTACTTCCTCGACAACGTCGCAGGCTGGATCCTTGAACTTGACCGCGGCGAAGGTATTCCGTGGGAAGGTAACTACTCCTCCTGGCTGGAGCAGAAAGATCAGCGTCTGGCGCAGGAAGCCTCTCAGGAAGCGGCACGCCGTAAATCTATCGAGAAAGAACTGGAGTGGGTTCGTCAGGGCGCGAAAGGCCGTCAGTCTAAGGGTAAAGCCCGTCTGGCACGCTTTGAAGAGCTGAACAGCACGGAATACCAGAAACGTAACGAAACCAACGAACTGTTTATTCCACCAGGACCGCGTCTGGGCGATAAAGTCATTGAAGTCAGCCACCTGCGTAAATCCTACGGCGACCGCGTGCTGATTGACGATCTGAGCTTCTCTGTACCGAAAGGCGCCATCGTCGGCATCATCGGTCCGAACGGCGCGGGTAAATCCACCTTGTTCCGTATGATGTCCGGTCAGGAACAGCCAGACAGCGGCAACATCACGCTGGGTGAAACCGTTAAGCTGGCCTCCGTCGATCAGTTCCGTGACGCCATGGATAACAGCAAAACCGTGTGGGAAGAAGTGTCCGGTGGGCTGGATATCATGAAGATCGGCAACACCGAAATGCCAAGTCGCGCCTATGTTGGCCGCTTTAACTTCAAAGGCACCGACCAGGGCAAACGCGTCGGCGAGCTGTCCGGTGGTGAGCGCGGTCGTCTGCACCTGGCGAAGCTGCTGCAGGTTGGCGGTAACGTTCTGCTGCTTGATGAACCAACCAACGACCTGGATATCGAAACCCTGCGCGCGCTGGAAAACGCCCTGCTGGAGTTCCCGGGTTGCGCAATGGTTATCTCGCACGACCGTTGGTTCCTTGACCGTATCGCCACCCACATTCTGGACTACCAGGATGAAGGGAAAGTGGAGTTCTTCGAAGGTAACTTCACCGAATACGAAGAGTACAAGAAACGCACGCTGGGCGCTGACGCGCTGGAACCAAAGCGTATCAAGTACAAACGTATCGCGAAGTAATCAGCAAAATTGCCGGATGGTGGCGCACATGCCTCATCCGGCTTGTTTTTGTAGGCCGGATAAGCGCAGCGCCATCCAGCCTGGAAGGTTATTGCGCTTTGGCGGTTGCCGCAGGTTGTTGACCCGCCGCAGGTTCCAGCTGGAACACCACATCGACCTGATCATCAAACTGAATCGCCGCCTGCTCGTACGTTTCCTGCACTGACACCGGTGCCGCGTCCGCTTTCATCATCCGCACCATCGGGCTTGGCTGATAGTTCGAGACATGGTAGCGCACGCTGTAAACCGGACCCAGTTTGCTGTTAAAACCGGCCGCCAGTTCCTGCGCCTGGTGAATTGCATCATCAATCGCCGCTTTACGCGCTTTGTCTTTATAAGCATCCGGTTGCGCCACACCCAACGAAACGGAACGAATTTCGTTCAGCCCCGCTTTCAGCGCGCCGTCCAGCAGTGGGTTGAGTTTATCTAACTGACGCAGCGTCACTTCGACAGTACGCACCGCACGATACCCTTTCAGAACGCTTTTGCCGTTCTGATAATCGTAATCCGGTTGGGTGCGCAGGTTCGCCGAGCTAATGTCTTTTTTCGCGATCTGATTTTGCTCAAGGAAAGAAAGGTATTGCGCAACGCGCTCATCAGCCTGTTTCTTCGCCGTCGCAGCGTCTTTCGCCGCAACATTAACCTCGATTGCCAGCGTGGCAATATCAGGTGCAGCATCCACGCTTGCCGTCCCGGAAGTCACGATGTGCGGTCCGTCAGGCAATTCGCCTGCCTGCACCGACATTGCACTGAATCCCACTAATGCCGCCAGGGCCATCACTTTGAACTTCACTGTCGCTCCTCCATGTTACGTGAGTTGCCCCAAATTTCAGGGCGCATGCAGGCAAGCTTAGCGCGAAATAGTGTGTTGTCCATCAGACAACGCTTAGAGCGCAATGGACTGGCTCTTAATTGAACAAGGCGTGAACATGCGCAACGCCTTCTTTTGCCAGTTGAAAAGCGATAAACCACATCACCAGCCCCACCAGCGCATTAATAATCCGCTGCGCTTTAGCCGTGCGCAGTCGCGGCGCGAGCCACGCCGCCAGCAGCGCCAGGCCGAAGAACCACAGAAAGGAGGCACTGACGGTGCCGAGCGCGAACCAGCGTTTGGGTTCGACATCCAGTTGTCCGCCCAGACTGCCCAGCACCACGAATGTATCCAGGTAGACGTGCGGATTCAGCCATGTCACCGCCAGCATGGTGGCGATGATCTTCCAGCGTCCCTGCTTCATCACTTCCGCGCTGGCCAGTTCCAGATTGCTACTCATTGCCGTCTTTAAAGCGCCAAAACCGTACCACAGCAAAAAAGCCACTCCGCCCCAGGTGACCAGCGCCAACAACCACGGCGACTGCATCAGTAATGCGCTACCGCCAAAAATCCCGGCGCAAATCAGCAATAGATCGCTGATGGCGCACAGGAGCGCAATCATGATGTGATACTGACGACGTATCCCCTGATTCATCACAAACGCATTCTGTGGGCCGAGCGGAAGTATCATGGCTGCGCCAAGCGCAAGCCCTTGAAAATAATACGATATCACGGTAATCATCCTGAGTGTTGTCTCTATAGCGCAGACTATAGCGCGGGATGATTATTAGCGGAAATGGATAATATTAATCGTATATTAGGGAAATTAATGAAGAGGGGATTTTGCCGGATGCTGCGATGCGCATCCGGCATAGCATTATTCTGCCGTGACTTCTTTCACGCGTTTGAAATTTACATCCATCTGCGGATACGGGAAGCTAATACCGGCGGCATCAAACTCACGCTTAATCCGTTCCAGCACGTCCCAGTACACGTTTTGCAGATCGCCGCTGTTACTCCAGACGCGCACCACAAAGTTAATCGACGACGCGCCCAACTCATTCAGACGAACCGTCATTTCGCGATCTTTCAGAATGCGATCGTCTGATTCGATAATCCCGGTGAGGATCTGTTTCACCTTATCGATATCAGAGTCGTAAGCGACGCTGATAATAAATTCATTACGGCGTACCGGCTCACGGGAAAAGTTGATGATATTGCCGGCAATGATTTTACCGTTCGGGATGACGACAATTTTACCGTCCACGGTGCGCATGGTGGTGGAGAAAATCTGCACATTCAGCACCGTCCCGGCAACGCCGCCCAGATCCACATACTCACCCGCACGGAACGGACGAAACATGACCAGCAGAACGCCTGCGGCAAGGTTAGACAACGATCCCTGCAACGCCAGACCGACCGCTAAACCGGCGGCACCGAGCACCGCAATCACCGACGCCGTCTGTACCCCTACCCGGCCCAGTGCGGCAATCAGCGTGAAGGCAATAATTCCGTAGCGCACCAGCGCGGAAAGAAAGTCTGCCACGGTAGCATCGATATGCCGCGCCACCATCAGGCGGTTAACCGTATTCGACACCAGACGCGCCACGATCATCCCGACAATCACAATGGCCACTGCCGCCACGATGTTGACGGCATAGCTCAACAGCAATTCCTGGTTGCGGACCAGCCAGCTCCCCGCACCGTTGATGCTGTCGACAACATTCAAATCTTCCATTACATATTCCTTGGTCATCACAAATCAGAGCAATGAGATCAATCTCACGAAAACACCCCGTTAAAGGTAAACAATAATGGGTGAATATGCCATTTTCGTTATGTTTCAATTCTGGATATCACGGCTATTGCCGTTCTGCAGGACGATCCACCATCCGCAAAAATCCCCCCACCAGCCCATGTTTTTGTTTAAAAATTGCGGCAATTTCGCTGACCACTTTTCCACTTCCGGCATTCTTCCAGGCGATAGAAAGCGGTGACGGCTGGCGAGGATTCACCACCGAACGAGCCACCAGTGCGCCGGATTCTACGTAAGGGCGACACAGACGTTCCGGTAAAAAACCGACGCCCAGGCCACTTAAGTGACAGGCCAGCTTGGTGCTGAGATCCGGAACCTTAATCTCCTTTTGTCCGCTCAGCAGCCAGGCCACACGACGGGTGAGCGTGCGCGACGTATCTTCAATATTGATGGCGGGGTAGCGACGCAGCATGTCGTCCGATAATACCGTTGCCGGATGACTGGCCAACGGGTGATTCTGCGCGACCACAAACTGCCAGCTAATGTCCCCCAGTGGCAGCAGTGAAATGTTGTTTGACAACGATTCGGAACCGGTCACGCCAATCGCCAGTTGATAGTCGTCATACAGCAGCGAATCCCACACGCCCATATAGACCTGGCGGGAGATCTGGAAACGGGTGAAGGGAAATTGTTGATGCAACCACGTCAGTAAATCAGCGGTCGTCTGCGGCTGATAGAGCAAATTATTGATAACAATATTAACCTGACGCTCAACGCCCGCATTAATCTGCTGCAACTCATCAGGCATGGCGTCCAGCCAGTTAAGCCACTGGCGACAATGTTCGAGCAGATGCTGTCCCGCCAACGTCAGGCTGACGGAACGCGTGGTTCGTAAAAAGAGCTGCGTACCCACCTGCTCTTCCAGCGTTTTGATGCGGTAACTGATTGCCGCAGGCGTTTTATGCAGTGAGCTGGCCGCACGGGAAAAACTCTCCGTCTCAGCTACCCGAATAAATGTACGTATTGTTTCCTGATCGAGCATGCTTTCCCCTTGAGTCAGCCATCAGCAACCAGCGTTGCGCCAGCGCAATCCCTAACACCATGTCAGCGCCGGAGGTGTGCCCCACTGCGAGCAGACGACGAAGTGCGTGGCCTGCGTCACGCCCGGTTTGCAAGCTGCGCATCACCCCCAACACCGGCGTCGAAAATTCGCCCACTCTGGCACTATTAAGATAGCTACAGCTTACCGACGTTGTCAGCTGCGCAAGTTGATCCGCCGGGGGTAAAAAAAGGTGAACCGGTATCCCGGCTGCAATAAAGACCGCCAGCATTCCCGTAAGCATATCATCACCGCTGGGCGTGAGTCCGGGACCTCGTCCAATCAGCCAGCGCCAGTCTGGCACGGCACCATTCGCCCAACGCTCCAGCCCGGCGACGATCTGCGGGTAACACGCCACGGTATTGAGTGGCTGGTTGAGCGCACCTCCCAGACCGGTTTGCTGAACACAGGAAGACAGATCGAGCAGTGCGATAGCAGAAGGAGTCAGTTGCAGCCTGAGCTGGCGCTGAGGGCGAAGGGTCACCCCCTGCCCGGTCAGCAGATCCCCGGTTTTGCACAAGCGCGAAACCGTCGTCAGGCGGGAGAACTGTGCACGACTCAACAGCACGCCGGTCGGCCCCATGCCTTTACCGTAGCGGTATAACGTCAGTAATTCGCCGTTGGCATGGCTGAAATTGATCGCCTGTGAGAAGCGACTGTGCAGCGTCCATTCACCCTCTGGAAGTCGATAAAGCCCGGCGCAGGCCAGGGCATTGAGAATGAACATAGGTTACTCCGAAATGCCGGATCGCGGCGCCACCTTATCCGGCCCACGAGTGACACCGATCCGTAGGCCCGGTGAGCGTTAGCGCCACCGGGCATTTCTGTTACGCCGTGATGTGATGCTCTTCCGCCAGCGCTTCCAGCGCTTTTTCAAAGCACAGCAGCGGTGCACGTACGGTCCCCGCACCAACCTGGCCGATTCCGGCTTCGCGGTGAGCGATACCGGTGTTGATCAGCGGCGTAATCCCCGTTTCCACGACACGACGGATATCCAGCCCCAGACACGCCCCTTTGAAATCCCAGGACGGGATCTGGAACAAAGGGTTGTTGGCGAGGTAGATTTCCGCCATCTCCTCAGAGGTTTCCAGCGCGGCCCCCATACCGCCCGCACCGACGAAACGCGTCACGCCAGGTGCAGCAATCATGGCTGCGCCACCAATGCCCAGCGTCTCGGTAATGGCGCTATCACCGATATCCGGGTTAGCGTCAGCCTGACTGTAGCCGGTAAAGAACAAGCCCTGCGGCGTATTCACTGGCGCGGTAAACCAACGGTCGCCGGTGCCGCTGACGCGAATCCCGAACTCACGTCCGTTGCGCGTCATTGCGGTCACCACCGAACCGGCTTTAATCACTGCCGCCGCATCCATCACCGCTTTGCTGTAGGCCATCGCCAGATTAAGGAAGAACTGATCGGTCACGCTCAGGAATTGCAGCACCTCAATGATTTCGGCTTTCGGACGATCAAGACCGGCGATCACAGGGGATAGCGTGCGCAGCAGTAACGACGAGGCCGCGATATTACGCTGATGGAATTCGTCCCCCATCGTAATCGCCTGAGCCATCATCGCCGTCAGATCCACGCCGTTCTCCATGCGCGACAAGGCCTCCTGTAACACCGGTGCCAGCGTATCGCGCATCCAGCGCAGACGCGTCTGCACATCCTCACCGTAGGCGCCGAAACGCATGACTTTGCCGATCCCTTCGTTCAGGTTGCAACAGGACTGATTGCCATGCACCACGTCACGTACGACCAGCACTGGCATGTTTGCAGAGGTGATGCCGCCCATCGGGCCGACGGCGCCAACATGGTGGCACGGGATAAATTCCACTTCGCCCTGATTCAGGAGACTGACAGCTTCCTCTTCACTGGCCGCCCACCCCTCAAACAGCGATGCGCCGATACAGGCACCTCGCATGGGTCCCGTCATCGCTTCCCAGGCAATCGGCGGGCCGGCGTGCAGCAATTTACGCCCGGAGGACAATTCAACCACCGCCTCTTTCGCAGGACGGACAGCAACCCAATGTGGGCGGGCGGCTTTGATGCGTTCAATAATGGCGTCGTTGGCCTGTGCAATTGATGAATACATATCGGTACCTCTGAATTAATGTAACTGCTTGAGTAAACTGGCGAGACGCGCATTGCCACCGGCAATCGGCGCCCACTGATAATGCACAACCGGCGTGCCGCTGCTTTGCAGATCCAGCGCGAAGCTGCGCAGTCCGGCATTGATCACCTGTACGCCATCCAGCAAGGGATTAGGTTCAACGGATGGGCGAGAGTCCTGATGATGTGTCAGGCTGATGGCGAGCAACACGGCCTCTTCCAGGGTTTCCACCACGGCGATGCCTGCATCACGCAGGATGTCGGTTTGTCCACTGCGTCCCTGTGGGTCGGCATCGGTTCCGGTGAGGGTGGCGATGGTGACCAGCGGCGCGTTTCGCGTTGCGCGAACCTGCTCGACAGCCTCAACAACGGCGCCCGCCGGATCAGCACAGGCGCCATAGCCCAGCACCACATCCAGCAGCAGCACGCCCACGTCCGGCATCGCTGCCAGCTTTTCGATTTCAATGCTGCGAGTTGTCGGGTCAATCATCGGGTGTGGTCTGCCCAACGTGTAGCTGTCATCTCCCAGATCGACAATGCGATGGCCCTGCGCGTCGAGCATGACGCCAGCAGCGTGGCTTTCACTCACTGGCACACCCAGCCCGGCCGAAAGCAACATCGCCGCTTCAGCCGCGAGCGTTCCGCCGGCATACAGCCCATAAATGCCTTTGCCAGCCACCTCGGGTTGAATCAGGCGCTGCTGAGCCACGCGCATCAGCAACACGCCCAGTTGGGCGGCATCTGAGAGCGAATTCGCCAGCCAGACATTCCCCTCACGGCGTTGTTCCGGCTTATTCCCGAGAAAGAGCGCGACCACCGGTTTACCGACCTTTTGCATCGCATTGATAATGCGGGTTCTGACCTGCGGCGACGGCGGTTTAGAAACAAACGCGATCACCCGCGTGGCATCATCAGCAGCCAGCATCTCCAGCGCCGTTAACGCACTGATGCCTCCCACTTCCGCACTCAGATCGCGTCCCCCCAAACCGATGGCATGGCTGATCCCCTGTTGGTGCAACGCTATCTGAGAGGTGACCTCCTGAATGCCCGTTCCGGACGCCCCGATTACACCAATTCCACCGTCGGGCAACACGTTCGCGAATGCCAGTGGGCTACCGGCAATCATCGCTGTCCCGCAGTCCGGCCCCATCACAATCAGCCCTTTTTCGCGGGCCAACGTTTTCAGCTCAACTTCCTGCTCAAGCGGTACGTTATCGGAAAACATCATCACGTTTTTACCGGCCAACAGCCCCTCTTTCGCTACGGAGGCCGCATACTCCCCGGCAACCGAAACCAGCAGCAGATTAGCCTGCGGTAATTTCTGGCACGCGCTCTCCCAGCGACGCGCCTTCAGCAGTTGCTGTGAACCGCCCGAGGCGCTGGCAATTGCGCTTAACTCTTTTTCCAGCTGTTCGCGGATTAATTCGAGGATCTCCGGTTGCTCGTCATGCGTTCGTACCGCCACACAAATATCGTTCGGTGTGGCCTCGACAAAATCGTCATGCCAGAAGCCCGTAGAATCCAGCATCGCTTTATTCGCTGGCGTTCCCATCATGACGGAAACCTGGTCAACTTCCGGTCGCTCACTTAATTTCCGGGAAATGATCATCAGGCTGACGGAGTCCTGAAAGCTTCCCTTTTTAATAAAGGCGTAAATCATTACCGCTACCTCTTATGTACGTTTTTCTTTCAAAAACAGCATCGCAACCAATCCAATCGCTAACAGAATGGCTGACACATAAAAACTGGATGCCAGGCTGCCCGTAATATCGCGCGCCGCGCCAGCAATAATGGGAGCAAGAATAGAAGAGCTCATGCCGATAAAATTAAATAAGCCAAACGCGGTGCTGTAATTATTTTCATCAACGCTATCGGCAACCAGCGCAACCAGCACGGGATCCAGTGCCAGCTTGCCGACGAGACCGTAAATACACAGGGCGACAATCACGCCAG
>NZ_JBFWLF010000129.1:0-11988 GCF_050252275.1 Citrobacter sp.
AATCGCTTTATCAATCGTGACGCTGGCTTCGCCTTTTTTCCCTTTTACGGTTTTACCTGCCTGTTTTTCAATCGTAATAACCTCATGCCCGGCCTGACGAAACTCTGCTGCGGGTGAGGTGAATTCTGAGTCCTCAAACTCGTCAGTGATTAAAACGGCAATCTTCTTACTCATGCTTCCTCCGCTGGATCTGCATTGGATAAGGCAATTTTTCCCTGATGATGGATAATTACCTTGTGAACTACTAAGCCTGGTCGATAGGGCTGAGGGTGCAAGGCGGACAATTCTGGAAAGGAGTGAGGATGAGTCAAGTACTGATTACCGGGGCGACCGGGTTGGTTGGCGGACATTTATTGCGGATGTTGCTTAATGAACCGAAGATCCATTCCATTGCCGCGCCAACGCGACGTCCGCTGGCGGATATGCCTGGCGTCTATAATCCCCACGATCCGCAACTGACCGATGCGCTGGCGCAGGTCACCGATCCTGTCGATATTGTTTTTTGCTGCCTGGGCACGACCCGCCGTGAAGCGGGCAGTAAAGAGGCGTTTATCCATGCCGACTATACGCTGGTGGTCGACACCGCGTTGACCGGTCTCCGCCTGGGGGCGCAGCATATGCTGGTGGTGAGTTCGATGGGGGCCAATGCCCATTCGCCGTTTTTCTATAACCGCGTAAAAGGGGAAATGGAGGAGGTGCTGATTGCGCAAGATTGGCCAACGCTGACGATTGCGCGTCCGTCGATGCTGCTCGGCGATCGGTCAAAGCAGCGGATGAACGAAACCCTGTTTGCACCGTTGTTCCGGTTGCTGCCGGGCAACTGGAAATCGATTGAGGCGCGGGACGTAGCGCGCGCGATGCTGGCAGAAGCGCTGGCACCTGAACATGACGGGGTAACAATCCTGACAACGTCTCAACTGCGGGAAAAGGCGGCGTCAATATAGCATTTCCAAACATTTCCCAAAGGCGTAGTATTCACCGGCAAAATTATCTAACACTCCCTGGGGAATGCTATGGCTGGTCAGTCTTCGTCTCAGGCGGCAACACCGTTTCAATGGTGGAAACCCGCTCTTTTCTTTCTCGTCGTCATTGTTGGTCTCTGGTATGTGAAATGGCAGCCTTACTACGGTAAAGCCTTCACTGCCGCAGAAACACACAGTATCGGAAAATCTATTCTGGCACAGGCCGATGCGAACCCCTGGCAGGCAGCCTGGGACTATGCGATGGTCTATTTCATTGCGGTCTGGAAGGCAGCGGTATTGGGGGTGATCCTCGGTTCGCTGATTCAGGTTCTGATCCCGCGTGACTGGCTGTTACGCACGCTTGGACAGGCACGTTTTCGCGGCACGCTGTTCGGTACGCTTTTCTCTCTGCCCGGCATGATGTGTACCTGTTGTGCTGCACCGGTGGCGGCGGGGATGCGCCGCCAGCAGGTTTCGATGGGCGGTGCGCTGGCATTCTGGATGGGGAACCCGTTGTTAAACCCGGCGACGCTGGTGTTTATGGGCTTTGTCCTCGGCTGGCATTTCGCGGCGATCCGTCTGGTCGCTGGACTGGCGATGGTGCTGGTAGTGGCGACGCTGGTACAAAAATGGGTGAAAGAGCCTCCACAGACTGAATTGCCGGTGGAAATCACGCAGTCGGACGAGCAGGGCGGGTTCTTTGTTCGCTGGGGTAAAGCGCTATGGATGCTGTTCTGGAGCACCATCCCGGTCTATATTCTGGCAGTGTTGGTACTGGGTGCGGCGCGCGTCTGGCTGTTCCCTCATGCCGATGGCGCTATTGATAACAGCCTGCTGTGGGTGATTGCGCTGGCGGTAGCCGGTTGTCTGTTTGTGATCCCAACTGCCGCAGAAATCCCGATTGTGCAGACCATGATGCTGGCAGGAATGGGAACTGCGCCTGCGCTGGCACTGCTGATGACATTACCCGCCGTCAGCCTGCCGTCGCTGATCATGCTCCGTAAAGCGTTTCCGACAAAAGCGCTGTGGCTGACCGGTGCGCTGGTGGCGATTTCGGGTGTGATGGTGGGAAGTATTGCGTTGATATAAAACAGGAATGCCGGGGGCGCTTCGTTTGCCCGGCCTACGGTCGTACATTCTGTAGGCCGGATAAGGCGCTTACGCTGTCATCCGGCACACAACGACTTACTTGATAAACGTAAACGCCGTGGTGACGCGCTTCACGCCGCTGACCCGGCTGGCGATATCCGCCGCGGCTTTGGCTTCACGTTCGGTCACCAGGCCTAACAGGAACACTTCACCGTTTTCGGTTGTCACCTTCACGTTGGAAGATTTAACCTGGTCGCTGGTCAGTAACTGAGAGCGTACTTTGGTGGTGATCCAAGTGTCGTTTGAGGCGGTGCCCATACCAATCGGCTCACCCTGACGGATCTCGTTATAGACTTCGGTGGTACCATCGACGCCCATGGCAATCTGTTTGGCGCGTGAGGAGAGCTCGCTATTCGGCGACTGGCCGACCAGCAACACTTTACCTTGATAAGCCGTCACGTTAATTCGCGTTTCTTTCTTGATCTGTGCATCTTTCGACAGCGCACTGTTGACGCGCAGTTCCAGGGTTCCATCGTCCACCTGAGTGCCTACGCTACGTGGATCTGTTGCTGCTTTGGTACCAACGGCGGCGGTTCCGACAACAGCGGCGGCCACACAACCTTGCAACAGCAGAGCAGAAATAAGGACTGCGATTGGCGATAAAGCCTTCATGTGTACTCCTTAATCATCCTGGTGGGGGAAAAGCGTGTTATCGATCAGATCGCACAGGCAGTTTACCGTCAGCATATGCATTTCCTGAATGCGTGCGCTGTGATGCGAAGGGATGCGGATCTCAACATCCTGTGGCCCTAACAGTCCAGCCAGTTCACCCCCGTCATATCCGGTCAATGCCACAATCGTCATGTCTCGCGTGACCGCTGCTTCCACGGCCTTCACGATATCGCGGCTGTTACCGCGCGTCGAGATGGCCAGTAAGACATCACCCGCATGACCCAACGCCCGAACCTGTTTTGCATACACTTCGTCATGCAGACGGTCGTTGGCAATCGCTGTTAAGACCACATTATCCGTATTTAGTGCAATCGCAGGTAAACTAGGACGTTCTGTTTCAAAACGGTTAATCATGCTGGCAGCAAAATGCTGTGCGTTGGCAGCGGATGTCCCATTACCACAACAGAGAATTTTGTTGCCATTGAGCAGTGAATGAACCAGCGTCATGGCGGCACGAGAGATAGCATCCGGGAGGGCTTCTGCCGCGGCAATTTGCGTTTGAATGCTTTCGGTAAAGCAGACTTTGATTCTGTCTAACACGCTAATCCTTAAGAGCTAATCCATCAGGCTATTTTATTTGCCATTTGGACCTGGGCGGTACTCCCCCTCCTCACGTACAACATGTACGCGCCGGTGGTTCCGCGCTGTCCGTGTCCAGACTGGCTGCAACAATATATGCCCAATGGGTCTGCTCTGAATCTTCAATTATGAGCAGTCGGTAAAGGCATTTCTCAACCACTCAACGTCATTTCCGGTGAAGGCTAACACATCGAACCGGCAATCCACAGTATCAAAACTCCCATTGTGGCGCGCGAGCCACAAACGGGCGGCCTGTAATACTTTGCATTGCTTGCTGTGCGTCACACTGGCAGCGGCGCCACCGAATGCCGCAGAGCGTCGGTAGCGGACCTCAATAAAGACGGTTGTCTTGCCATCACGCATAATCAGATCAATTTCGCCGCCGCGTTCACGCACGTTGGCGGCGATAAAATGCAGTCCCTTGCGCTCAAGCCAGCGACGCGCGGTGGTTTCCCACGCGTCACCAGTCTGCTTGCTCGTTAACTGGCGGGGACGATCTGCCCTTGCTGGTACTGGAGCCATGATAACTTCCTGTTAATCACACAGTCCTGACTGGCGGTCAGCGCGCCGGTATTCCCATTAATTTCAAAACCCTGCACCTGACGCATCTGGGAGAAATGGTTGGCCAGCGACCAGGCATCGACGCCCATTGCATACATGCGCGCCAGCGAATAGTCGTTATGCACGGCACCGAGTGCCTGCTGCATCAGCGACGGGTTCGCGCCTGCCAGCATTGGGATCTCGCTGTACTGCAGGCCATCCATTTCCAGACGGAAGTCTGGGCCGGCATTCCCTTGCGCGCTGCGTGAGCTGGCGTAAAGCGTTGCACCGCTCTGGCTACCGTTGCGCATGGCGATCATCGGCTTGATGAAGGCTATCTCATTCGGGGTTGCCAGAATATAGACGGCGTCCACGCGACCTCCGTTACCGCTGATTTGCGCATCCGTTGGTGGGGCCGGGATGGTTAAATTGCCAATAGTGACGCCAGGTTGAGACGGCGTGCTCGCGGCAACAGGGCTACCGGTTAAGGCAATGCCGGAACCGCCGTTAACGCCCATACGCAGTTCCGCCGTTGAGCCAAATTTCTGCTGCAGCACCGTACCGCCTCCCAGTTTTTGCCACTCCTGGGCAAAGGCGTTAGCAACACGATCGCCAAGCGCGCTACGCGGGATCAGTAGCAGCGGCGACTGTTTACCCTGTTCATGAATATGGCGCGCGGCATCACGCGCTTCATCTTCCGGTGAGAGAGCGAAGTAACAGATGTTTGCCCGACTCTGTACCGATTCCGGCTGGTTAAGCGCCAGTACGTTCAGCGGGGTGTTGCTTTTGACCAGTTCGTCGACATTGTTTTTCAGCAGCGGACCGACCACGATGCTCGCGCCATCCTGCTGAACCTGCGCCAGGATCTGATCGAGCGGTTGGGCGCTGGTATCATAAATTTTCAGTTCTGCGGAAGGATTTGCCGCCGCGCTTGCGGTGGCTGGCTGCGCCGACGTAGCCTGCGGCGCGCTGACCGGAGCAGGCTGATCGGCCTGCTGTTCGTCGGTCAAATCACTCACTGACGCCTGAGAAGGGCTGGCGACGCCATCTGTCAGCTGCGGCTGCGGGTCTGCTGGCGTTGTGGCCGCAACCGGAGTCGGTTGCGCGGTGGGCTGCGTATCGACCGGTTGCGTACCGAGATTTTTGGCGGCTTCAAAGCCTTGTTGAATGGTGCGACCAAACACCGCAGCCTGACCATTTAGCGGCAGCAACAGGGCGATTTTGCTGGTGGACGCGGGCTTAAAGCTCTGTACGTTAACCAGTTGGGTTGGCAGCATTTTTGCGCCTGGATTCTGCGGATAGCGTTTTTGCCAGTCGGCAATACCTGCTTTCATCATGTCTGGATCGCTGCGGTTATCAAACCAGACGCGTTGCAGATCCAGCCAGCCCTGCAATACGTTTTCATCGGCGTTGATCACCAGAGCCTGGGCCTGCTCCGGCGTCATTGACGACAGCGCCTGCCAGGTGGCGTCGATGTTTTTCTGCTTATCCTTCTCGCCAAGCAGCGGTTCCTGAGCAATCAGGGCGCGCAGCAGTGAGAGTGACGGACGTCCCTGGCTGGCGTCAATCTGCGCCTGCCAGTAACGAGCCTGTTGATTTTGCTCGAAATCAGACGGGGTAAGCTTTTCCAGCAGCGACTGCGCGCCGGTAAAATCTTTCTGTGCCAGTTTGATTTCAGCGGCTAACAGCGACTGTTCCCGGCGCTGGGAATCATTCAGATCCTGCGGCAACTGATTAAACAGTTCGATAGCCTGCTGGCTTTTGCCTTCTTTCAGCAGTGCACGAATGGCGAGTAATTGCCAGTTGGTCTTGCTATCATTTGCGCTTTGCTGCATCTGTTGCAGATAAAAGCCGGAATCAGCTTGCGCTGTGCCCTGCATATGGGCAGTGCTCTGATCGGGCGCCTGGGTGCCACAGCCGACGAAAATCAGGGCTGCCAGAACGATGGGCAGACAGCGCGCGGCTTTTAAACGAGAGAATGTTAAGGGTACCATACTGTATCCAGTGATATTTTTTATACGCAATGCTCAATATTAAATCGGCAATACGGACGACACAATGACACAACACGAATCGGCGGAGAATTCTCGCGGCCAACTCTTTATTGTACCTACTCCAATCGGGAATTTGTCTGATATTACCCAGCGTGCGCTCGAAGTGTTACAAGCCGTTGATTTAATTGCCGCGGAAGATACTCGTCATACCGGATTATTATTGCAGCATTTCGCGATTAATGCCCGACTGTTCGCCCTGCACGATCATAACGAACAGCAAAAAGCAGAAACGCTGGTAGCGAAATTGAAAGAGGGGCAAAACATCGCGCTGGTTTCTGATGCCGGGACGCCGCTGATCAACGATCCGGGTTATCACCTGGTGCGTACCTGTCGTGAGCAAGGCATCCGTGTGGTGCCGTTGCCGGGTCCCTGTGCGGCGATTGCCGCGTTAAGCGCGGCGGGGTTGCCGTCCGACCGCTTCTGCTATGAAGGTTTTTTACCAGCGAAATCAAAGGGACGCCGTGACGCGTTGAAAGCTATTGAAACCGAACCGCGCACGCTGATTTTCTATGAATCCACCCATCGCCTGTTAGACAGTCTGGAAGATATGGTCGCAGTGTGGGGCGAATCCCGTTATGTGGTGCTGGCGCGCGAGCTGACCAAAACCTGGGAGACGATCCACGGCGCACCGGTAGGTGAACTGCTGGCGTGGGTGAAAGAAGATGAGAACCGGCGCAAAGGCGAGATGGTACTGATTGTGGAGGGGCACAAGGCGCAGGAAGATGACCTGCCTGCCGATGCTTTGCGCACTCTCGCACTCTTACAGACCGAGCTGCCGCTAAAAAAAGCGGCAGCGCTGACGGCAGAAATCCACGGCGTGAAGAAGAACGCGCTGTATAAGTACGCGCTGGAGCAGCAGGGATAACCGGCTACTTCACGATAACGGTAATCGTGGCGGTGCCTTTGAAATATCCAGGGGAAAGAACGCCCCCGGTTAAATTAACGGGATAGGCTTCCATATGGGTGACACCATGTCCGGAACTGTCGATCAGGATTGAACCCGGGTTAAATGGAACATTCACATTGGTATTTGTGATATCAACCAGGCGAATACCTACATCCGGAACATTATCCGTTTCCCGGCGTCGAGCGATTAGCACATACTGGCTCGCTAAATCGCTCGCTTCAATCTCCATATACAGGCTGTTTTTAATATCAGACATATCTCCGCAATCATAGACGATGTCAAAGTTGACGGGCGTGTAGTGTTCCGGCATTGCATCCTTGGTGGTGAAATATGCCGCACTGATGACGCCAAGATTAACTTGTATAACATCCCCCTGATTGATTTTGCAGCTTTGAGGGACGGTTATTCTTCCCTGGATATGCAGCTCTGCAATATTTTTGAATGTCTTTGGGTAGGTTGAGGAACTACTCCATGCTGCCTGTAGGTAAGCAATGGTGGTATCCGGAATAATAAGCTCACCCAAAAAAGGTTTACTGACATACAGCGTGAAAGTGGTGTCCGCGCCTATAGAGACATTAGGCAATCTTTTTTCTGGAGGATCGTCCTTGCAGACCCCCCTGTTCGAATCTGTGCTGTAGGATCCAGAGCTGTCTTTAATTGGAGATCCAATTTTGCTTGGGACGAGTACGGGTCCTGTTGATCCAGGAATATTGCTGATTTCAGTTTTAATATCCAGGCTATCATTCAAATGATAATAACCGCTCAGCTGCCCGGTTGCGGTTATCGCATTAGTTAGAAAGTAAAAGAGATTCACTTTTGTGCCAGTTGTACAATCACAGCTAATTTGATAACTCCCCCCCGTAGGCGGATTTGGAATGGGCCAGGTGACACCGGAGACATTCTGCTCTTTCGTCCAGTCCGCTGTGGCATCGGTGGTAAAATGACCGGCAGCTTCACAAAGCCCGGTCCCCGCCTGTGCAGATGAAATAAATGCCTGGACGTGCAGTACCAGGATAATGATCAACGCATATTTTCGCATCGGATTAATTTTCATTGGCAGCGTGCTGTGTCTTGTAAAATTGAGGAGGTGTTCTGCCGATTTTCTGGCAGGCTATAGGTGAATTGGCATTGCTGGCTGGTGTCGCTACCCCAGCGAATGGACCATGTCTGAGGCTTGTCGCTCACACCGGTGAGATACAGCACGCCGCCTTCATCAACAATGCTTTGTACTGGCTGTGTCTTATTGCTTGCTATAGAGCCAAAGGGGATGGGATTACCTTTAGCATCCGATAGTGTCAGTAGAACCCTGCGACCCGTTTGGGCATCAAAGTGGGCGATCACAGCGGCCCCTTGTCCAGGGACAACGACTTTGGCTGTTTCAGTGATGTCAACGTCATCCGGCATCATGGTCGTATCCAGAGAAATACGGTTTTCCTGGTAAGGCGTTAAAAACGGGATGACCGCGTTACCAAAATAGTCCGTTGCGATACCGGGATAGTTTTTAACCCGAATACCGGTGGCACCGTTGGCATTGATGAGCGCAAAGGTATTTCCCAGAGGTTGCGACAACGTTACGCCGTGCGGATGGGCCACGATACCGCCGGAAAGCCCATACCCCAGTTGACGGCTGTCAGCACTGTAATCGTAACTGCCGCTGAGCGAGCCAAATGCGGAGCGATAGTTTCCCGAAAGGCTACTGCCGTTATTGTCGTTATCTTCACTTTGGCGCTGCTTAACGCTATAGCTCAGGCGGTTGTCATCCAGCAGAGAGCCGTTAATGCCTAATTCATGCTGTGTGGCTCTATTTTTCTCCGTGGTGGTACGCCAGGTCGCATGGGCATGCTGAAGCCAGCGATCCAACGGTATGCTCAGGGTGAACGACACAGAACGCTCGCTGTCGCGATCCGCGGAGTCGGTGAATTGACCATTCAGGTTATAGCTAACCCCATAAACGTTGCCATTCAGCCCAACAGAGTAATTATTCTCTTTCTGCTGATCGCCCCAGTAATCGCGTTGCGAACCCGAGGCATAAAGACTTACATCCTCTATCAACGTTTGGCTGATGCTGAACTGGGATTCGCTTTTTTGACGATAGTTGTCATCAATGTCTCGCATATTAGCATCGGAAAAATTGTAATAACCGCCGTTGCTATAACGATAATAGCCCAGCGACAGGTTGGTTCCTGTTTCGGGCAAATCCTTGACGTACTGGACGCGCCAGACATTGCCCTCATAGCTGCTGCCATTATCAAGTTGCGTATCGGCCCGGCCCACATCCATCGATATCGACCCTAACTCGCCGAGAGTACTTCCTATGCCAAACGAGGCTGCGTGGTAATTTTTAGACGCCAACAGGCTACCATAGAGTGTGATAGCATTACTTACCCCATAGATTCCGGTAGTTTCGACGAAATCAGGTTCGTTGCTATCAGAGGATTGTGATGCGCGAAAACGTCCGGCGGTCAGGCTATATTTCAGGTGTCCAGGTCTTTGCATTACCGGGAGAGAAGAAAATGGCTGGATAAAATGGCGTACTGAACCATCGGCCTCTTCAATACTCACGTCCAAATCACCACTGGACGATGAGGGATAAAGATCATTGATTTCAAATGCGCCTGCGGGAACATTGCTCTGGTAAATGATATAGCCGTTTTGACGTACAGTAACAATGGCATTCGAGTTGGCAATGCCACGGATCGTGGGCGCAAATCCTCTCTGGCTGTTCGGTAACATGCTATCGTCGGAGTAAAGACGAGCGCCTGTAAATTGATAGCCCGGAAAGAGGATGCCTTCTGTTGCATTTTCACCAACGATGAATTGAGCTTTCAGGACCTTGATGTCCCTTTGCAACCAACTATTGATGCTGTCCCACTGGGTATAATCATCATTATGTGACCATGTAGAATAATTACGTACCCGCCATGGGCCGACGTTAGCGCCATTTTGCAGATTCATATACTGGCGTTGGCTGCGCTCACCATTTCCGTAATGGCTCTCCGAACCCGTAAAATTGTAATTACTAAAAACAACGGGAACGCCACTGTCCCAGCGTGAAGGATCGACATAATCTCTGGCATCTCGATAAAGTGCGATTTGCGGTACAGCCAATTTGAGTTTGCTATGGTTAAAATCAAATACCGCCACGCAACCGGGGATGGCTTTAGCCAGGTCGTCTACCTGCGTGCTATTCTCAGTATCTGTAAAAATCGAATATTCATCGATTTTAAAGCCTAATTCTCGTAGTTGACCCACTGTGAATTGTGGCTGTAACTGTTTATTGTTTGACGTAACAAAAACGATTGTTTGCTGTTTAATTTTTATGTTATTAATGAAAACATCAACGGAGTATGTTCCTGGCTGCTGTGCATTTTCGTGAGAGAAAAGGGAAAGGTCTACTGGTGTTTGCCCACTTTTACTGGTTTCCAGTAAGGATGGATCAAAAAAATACTCACTGGCTAAGACATTGCTGCCAGAAATATTCCCGCATGCAATAGTCAGCGGTAATATATATTTTATACAGCAATGAAGACGATTCATTGCTGTAGGTATATTATTTGATTCCTTCAAATATATATTCCGTTGATGGTTCATGGAGCCCTTATGACGTAACCTAATAATATTTACAGTAGCGAGCGAGTTTCTGTTGGAGAACTGCCACCATAATCATTAATAGCTGCCCACTTTACTGTCCGTCCTTCTGTAGACGTTAATGACAGCGATTTTTTTTCCAGGGGGGCGATGTATTCGATTTTATCGGTTAAGTCGGTTTTACCAAACGACAGTCCAGCGAAAACGACATAATAGGATGAAGGATTGTAAATGGTGAGTTTATTATCCGTAATACTGAACTCCAGTTTTTTAACAGCATCACTGGCTCTGCCTTTAAGACCTTTTGGGCGGTAAAACATTTTGATGCGGGTTTTAAACACCAGAGTCAATGCGTTGGCATTGACGATTTCCGTCTTTTTTTGAGCCGGAATCGCTCTTACATTAATAAAATACAGAGACTCTTGTTCTTCTGGAACCAGACCATCCGACTTTATAATGCGTAGTGTTGAGTCCTCTCCAGCATCAAGACGAAAAAGCGGTGGGGTGATAACAAAGGGACCGCGCGATCCATTACCCACATTTTCTACCCATGACTGAAGCAGATAAGGCATTTCTTCGCTGCGGTTGGCAAGCGGCAGTGCTGCCTCTTTTTTGCTGGCGTCATAGATGACTCGTGTTCTTTCCAGCACAATGCCGCCAGCATACGAGGGGCTCATTACGCTTATAAGTAATATTAAGAGAGCGAAGTTTGCTGTTCTGAACATGATTTACTACCCGAAAAGTCTTGATGATGTCTCTTTATCCTTAAAAAAGGATAAAGAGACATGATGAATAATCAACGATAGTCAAGCGTGACATCAACAGAAGCATTTGCTTCACCAGCGGTTATATCTTGTGCGTCAACAGTGGAGACGTAATAAGCGACTAAATTGAGATTCATGGTTGCCCCTGTGATAGGGAAAGATACCTTCGGATCGTTGAGTTTGTTCAGAAACATTTGCGTGCCGTCATTGGTGTCGATACGAATACCTACACCCGTTGCGGCCGTGTCCATTCCGGTGACGGCTACTAAGTTATTATCCGTACCGACCGTTCCGCCGTTAAGCGTTTCTAACCAAATCTGAAAAGAAGCATCGGTGGTGCCATCGACATGCTTCCAGGGAGCAATTGGACAATTTTTCAGTGGTATAGCGACAGGAATACTGGGGGTTTTATCGCCTATCGACTTGAACTGGCCTGCGGCATAATGTCCAAGCTCGATTTCCACAACTTCACCCCCAGCAAATTCGCATGTGCTGGTTAGTATTTGTCCTGTAAATTCGATCGTTCCATCTGTAGCCCAGGCATGACAAGCGGCAAATGTTAATAAACTCGCAATAGCGGTTTTGTTTATAATCTTCATCAAAACTTCCTCATCTATCATGTAAAATACATAATATGAATATTGAATGGATAAGAAACTACTCTAAAGATTATACCGCGTAGAAAGGGGGGAAGATTAAGGGTGGCTAATTTTCGGATTATATTTATATTTTATTTTCTGATTGTTTAGATGAGCGTTTATTAGCAGTATGTT
>NZ_JBFWLF010000130.1:0-11978 GCF_050252275.1 Citrobacter sp.
TGACTTCGTGGGCGGTGGCTAAAAACACCACATCCACGCCATCGGTAAACTCGCTGATATCGGACATCGGCTGCAACGGCAGATCGACGATGCCTTTAAGCTGTGGATGCAAATCAGAAATTAACTTTCCCGCATCATTGCTTTGCGCTGAGACGGTCAAAGCGGTTATGGTCATATGAGGGTGGCGATTCACGTAGCTTACAAGCTCTGCGCCCGCATAACCGCTAGCGCCTACAATCAGCGTATTCAACATCAGGTTCCTTTATGCTCAACGTTAATGTATTTTTATGCACATTTATTGCATGAATATTGATACTATCACGACCTAAGGTGTGTCAACAATGAAAATGAACTTACCGCCATTTATCGAGATCTACCGCGCGCTGATTGCCACGCCGTCCATCAGCGCTACCGAAGAAGCACTGGATCAGAGCAATGAGTCTTTAATCAATCTGCTGGCGGGTTGGTTCAGCGATCTCGGTTTCAACGTTGAGATTCAACCGGTCCCGGGAACCCGCAATAAATTCAATCTGCTGGCCAGCACCGGACAAGGAGCTGGCGGCTTACTGCTCACGGGTCATACCGACACCGTACCGTTTGACGATGGGCGCTGGACGCGCGATCCCTTCACCCTTACCGAGCATGACAATAAGCTCTACGGTCTGGGTACCGCAGATATGAAGGGCTTCTTCGCATTTATTCTCGACGCGCTTCGCGACGTTGATGTGACACAACTGAAAAAACCGCTCTACATCCTGGCGACGGCAGATGAAGAGACCAGTATGGCGGGGGCGCGTTACTTCTCGGAAAACGCGTCGATTCGTCCTGATTGCGCGATCATCGGTGAGCCCACGTCGCTACAGCCGATTCGCGCTCACAAAGGTCATATCTCGACGGCGGTACGGGTGATGGGCCAGTCCGGTCACTCCAGCGATCCGGCACGCGGCGTGAACGCCATCGAACTGATGCACGACGCGATTGGTCGCATTATGCAACTGCGCGATACTCTGAAAGCGCGTTATCACTACGACGCGTTCACCGTACCATATCCCACCCTGAATCTGGGTAGTCTGCACGGTGGCGATGCGTCGAACCGAATTTGTGCCTGCTGTGAACTGCATATGGATATCCGTCCGCTGCCGGGCATGACGCTGGGCGATCTGGATGGTTTGCTGACGGAAGCCCTGGCGCCAGTGAGCGAACGCTGGCCGGGTCGTCTGACCGTTGCCGAACTCCATCCGCCGATCCCTGGTTACGAGTGTCCGCCGGACCATCAGCTTGTCGAGGTAGTGGAGAAACTGCTGGGCGAAAAAACCGATGTCGTGAACTACTGCACCGAAGCGCCGTTTATTCAGACCCTGTGCCCAACGCTGGTGTTGGGACCGGGTTCAATCAATCAGGCGCACCAGCCTGACGAATATCTCGAGACGCGTTTTATTAAGCCCACCCGTGAGTTAATCACCCAGGTCGTACACCACTTCTGCTGGCACTGATCGAACTACCCGCTTTCCCGGCCTACCTCCGATGGTAGGCCGGATATGCGCAGCGCCATCCGGCAATGCATTTTCACATTCCGATAAGCATTTCTTATCTGGCTGGATATGAATTAAATTTCGTAAATTACCCGCATTTATTCGTTTGCTGAACCGATTTCGCCGCAATTGACGCCACGGGTTTTACGTGGCTTTATAAAAGACGACTACTAAACAAAGTCCGAAAGATTTCGTGTCACAGCAAGGCGACAAACGAGCCATCCCAGGGCGCTTACATAAGTAAGTGACCTGGGTGGGCGAGCGCAGCCAACGCCGCTGTGGCGTGAAAGATACAGGACTCATAGATTAAAGATGGGGTGTCTGGGTTAATATGAACGAACAATATTCCGCGTTGCGTAGTAATGTCAGTATGCTCGGCAAAGTGCTGGGAGAAACCATCAAGGATGCGCTGGGAGAGAACATTCTTGATCGCGTAGAAACAATCCGTAAGCTGTCTAAATCCTCACGCGCTGGCAATGAAGCAAATCGCCAGGAGTTGCTCACCACGTTACAGAATTTGTCGAATGACGAGTTGCTGCCGGTCGCACGCGCGTTTAGCCAGTTCCTGAACCTGGCCAACACCGCCGAGCAATATCACAGCAGTTCGCCAAAAGGCGAAGGCGCCAGCAACCCGGAAGTGATTGCCCGCACCCTGCGTAAACTGAAAAACCAGCCAGAGCTGAACGACGCCATCATCAAAAAAGCGGTAGAGTCGTTGTCTCTTGAGCTGGTGCTGACCGCACATCCGACGGAAATTACCCGTCGCACACTGATCCACAAAATGGGCGAAATCAACGCCTGTCTGAAGCAGCTCGATAACAAAGATATCGTTGAATACGAACGCCACCAGTTGATGCGCCGTCTGCGCCAGCTGATTGCCCAGTCCTGGCACACCGATGAAATTCGTAAGCTGCGCCCAAGCCCGGTTGATGAAGCCAAATGGGGCTTCGCGGTGGTCGAGAACAGCCTATGGCAGGGCGTACCGAACTATTTACGCGAGCTGAACGAACAGCTGGAAGATAATCTGGGCTACCAGTTACCCGTTGATTTCGTTCCAGTCCGTTTCACCTCATGGATGGGCGGCGATCGTGACGGCAACCCGAATGTAACCGCAGATATCACCCGCCACGTTCTGCTGCTGAGCCGCTGGAAAGCAACCGACCTGTTCCTGAAAGATATTCAGGTTCTGGTTTCCGAGCTGTCGATGGTCGATGCCACGCCGGAACTGTTAGCGATGGTCGGTGAAGAAGGCGCTTCGGAGCCTTACCGCTATCTGATGAAAAACCTGCGCTCGCGCCTGATGGCAACCCAGGCCTGGCTGGAAGCGCGTCTGAAAGGCGAGAAGCTGCCGAAACCGGCAGGTCTGCTGACGCAAAACGAACAGCTATGGGAACCGCTGTACGCCTGCTACCGGTCACTGCAAGCCTGCGGCATGGGCATTATCGCCAACGGTGAACTGCTCGACACCCTGCGTCGTGTGAAATGTTTTGGCGTCCCGCTGGTGCGTATTGATATCCGCCAGGAAAGCACCCGCCACACCGAAGCGCTGGGTGAACTGACCCGCTACCTCGGCATTGGTGATTACGAAAGCTGGTCAGAAGCGGACAAACAGGCCTTCCTGATCCGTGAGCTGAACTCCAAACGCCCGCTGCTACCGCGCAACTGGGAGCCGAGTAATGACACTCGTGAAGTGCTCGACACCTGTAAAGTCATCGCCGAAGCGCCGAAAGGCTCCATTGCTGCCTACGTCATCTCAATGGCAAAAACGCCATCTGACGTGCTGGCTGTGCATCTACTATTGAAAGAAGCCGGAATTGGCTTTGCCATGCCGGTAGCCCCGCTGTTCGAGACCCTTGACGACCTGAACAATGCCGACGACGTCATGACCCAACTGCTGAACATCGACTGGTATCGCGGTCTGATTCAGGGCAAGCAGATGGTGATGATTGGTTATTCCGACTCAGCAAAAGACGCCGGCGTAATGGCCGCCTCCTGGGCGCAGTATCAGGCGCAGGATGCGTTGATCAAAACCTGCGAGAAAGCCGGTATCGAACTGACGCTGTTCCATGGTCGCGGTGGTTCTATCGGTCGCGGGGGCGCACCGGCCCATGCCGCCCTGCTTTCACAACCACCGGGCAGCCTGAAAGGCGGTCTGCGCGTGACCGAACAGGGCGAGATGATCCGTTTCAAATACGGTCTGCCGGAAGTCACCGTCAGCAGCCTGTCGCTATACACCAGCGCTATTCTGGAAGCGAACCTGCTGCCGCCGCCAGAGCCGAAAGACGCCTGGCGTCACATCATGGACGAACTTTCAGTCATCTCCTGTGACGTGTACCGTGGCTACGTGCGTGAAAACAAAGACTTTGTCCCATACTTCCGCTCCGCAACGCCGGAACAGGAACTGGGCAAACTGCCGCTCGGTTCGCGTCCAGCGAAACGTCGCCCGACCGGTGGTGTGGAATCTCTGCGCGCTATTCCGTGGATTTTCGCCTGGACGCAGAACCGCCTGATGTTGCCAGCCTGGCTCGGTGCCGGTACCGCGCTGCAAAAAGTAGTGGAAGATGGTAAACAGAGCGAACTGGAAGCGATGTGCCGCGACTGGCCGTTCTTCTCCACCCGTCTCGGCATGCTGGAAATGGTGTTCTCGAAAGCGGATCTGTGGCTGGCGGAATATTACGATCAGCGCCTGGTCGCGAAAGCGCTGTGGCCGCTGGGCAAGGAGCTGCGCGAACTGCTGGAAGAAGACATCAAAGTGGTGCTGGCAATTGCCAACGATTCACATCTGATGGCCGATCTCCCGTGGATTGCCGAGTCTATCCAGTTACGGAATATCTACACCGACCCGCTGAACGTCCTGCAGGCTGAGCTGTTACACCGCTCACGACTGACGGAACAACAGGGCAAAGAGCCCGATCCTCGCGTTGAACAAGCGCTGATGGTCACCATTGCCGGCGTGGCGGCAGGTATGCGTAATACCGGCTAATTTTCCCCCTAACCCCCTCTCGTGCTATTGCGCGCGAGGGGGTTGAAATAGTTCTGTCATAACCTCCGCACATTCACTATATTTCTGTCTGTTTTTTCCACCGTGAGATTTTTCAGAGCAACGTGTGCCTTTGCACCGGTGCTTCAGATTCTCTTAAGGTTTAGTCGCTACGTTTGGCACCACGTTTAAAGACAGGCTGACAATATGCAATCCACAACCCTCCAGTCTACGCCATCATTTAGCTGGAAAGCCCTTGGCTGGGCGCTTCTCTATTTTTGGTTTTTCTCCTCTTTATTACAGGCCATTATTTTAATTACGGGTTTCAGCGGTACCAACGGACTGCGTGACTCGTTGCTTTACAGCTCCCTTTGGCTGATCCCAATTTTCCTGTTCCCGAGTCGGACCCGCATTATTGCTGCGGTGGTGGGGATCGTGTTATGGGCGACGTCGCTGGCCACGCTCTGCTATTACGTCATCTACGGGCAAGAGTTTTCGCAAAGCGTCCTGTTCGTGATGTTTGAGACCAACGCCAACGAAGCCAGTGAATACCTGAGCCAATACTTCAGCCTGAAGATTATCGCCATTGCGCTGGCCTATACCGTCGTCGCCGTGTTTCTCTGGACACGACTGCGCCCCGTCTATATTCCCGGACGCTGGCGTTGGCTCGTCTCTTTTGCGCTGCTGTATGGGCTGATCCTGAACCCGTTTGTGGTTCGTTCTGCGTTTGGCAACTCGCCGTATGAAAAAACGCTAAGCGGCCTCTCCTCACGTATGGAACCGGCGGCACCATGGCAGTTTGTCATTGGTTACTACCAGTATCAGCGCCAGTTGACCTCACTTAACAACCTGTTTAGTCAGAACCACGCTTTGCCTCCGCTGAGCAATTTTAAAGACAATTCCGGCGACGCGCCGCGCACGCTGGTGCTGGTGATTGGCGAATCCACCCAACGTGGCCGCATGAGTCTGTACGGTTATCCGCGTGAAACCACGCCGGAACTGGACGCATTGCATCAGTCGGATCCGAATCTGACCGTGTTTAACAACGTCGTGACCTCACGTCCTTACACGATCGAAATCTTGCAACAGGCGCTGACCTTCGCGAACGAGAAGAACCCGGACCTGTATCTGACGAAACCGTCGCTGATGAACATGATGAAACAGGCGGGGTATAAGACCTACTGGATCACAAACCAGCAGACGATGACCGCCCGTAACACCATGCTGACGGTTTTCTCTAAGCAGACCGATGAGCAGTTCTATATGAACCAGCAGCGTACGCAAAGCGCGCGCGAATATGACACTAACGTGCTAACGCCATTTAAGAAAATCATGGCTGATCCGGCACCGAAAAAGTTCATCATCGTGCATTTGCTGGGCACGCACATTAAGTACAAATTCCGTTACCCGGAAGACCAGGGCAAGTTCGACGGCAGTACCGATCATGTTCCGCCAGGCCTGAGCGCAGAAGAGCTGGAATCGTATAACGATTACGACAACGCCAACCTGTATAACGACAAAGTCGTCGCGAGCCTGATTAAGGATTATAAAGCGACCGATCCGAACGGCTTCCTGCTCTATTTCTCCGACCATGGCGAAGAGGTGTATGACACCCCGCCGCATAAAACGCAGGGTCGTAACGAGGACAACCCGACGCGTCACATGTATACCGTGCCGTTCCTGTTGTGGACGTCCGACAAATGGCAGGCCGCGCATCCGCGTGATTTATCACAAGATGTGAATCGTAAGTACAGCAGTTCGGAACTGATCCACACCTGGTCCGACTTAGCCGGGCTGACCTACGACGGTTTCGATCCGACGCGCTCCATCACCAGCCCGCAGTTCAAAGAAACCACGCGCTGGATTGGTAACCCATACAAGAAAAATGCGCTGATTGATTACGACACTCTGCCGTATGGCGATCAGGTCGGAAATCAGTAAGTCATTCAGCAGGCCACGCTTTTTAGGGTGGCCTTTTTTCACACTGGCGGTTACTGTTTCCTTGTCTGCGCAACGCAAGGGATCATCATGTATCAAGACGTCAGCCATCTTCTATCCCGCCTGATTCATGGCCCCGCGCCGCTGCGCCAGATTTTCTTTGCCAGTACGCTCACCCCCATCCCGGCGCTGGCGTATCAGGTCGATTTTCCCCGTCTGGAAATCGTGCTGGAAGGTGAACTGACCGACGCCAGCCTCACCGACACGCTCACCCCATACGATGTGCTCTATGTGCCAGCAGGTGGCTGGAATCTTCCGCAGTGGCAGGTGCCGGTCATTACGCTCAGTATCCTGTTCGGCAAACAACAGCTCGGATTCAGCGTGGTGCAATGGGACGGGGAAACATACCAGAATCTGGTCAAACAGCACGTGGCGCGCCGTGGCCCGCGTATCGGTTCCTTTCTGTTGCAGACGCTCAATGAAATGCAAATGCAGCCGCAGGAGCAGCAAACGGCGCGGTTGATTGTCGCCAGCCTGCTCAGCCACTGTCGCGACCTGCTTGGCAGCCAGATCCAGACTGCCTCGCGCAGCCAGGCGCTGTTTGAGGCTATCCGCGACTACATTGACGAGCGCTACGCCTCACCGCTCACCCGGGAATCGGTGGCGCAGGCGTTCTATATCTCGCCGAACTATCTCTCGCATCTGTTTCAAAAAACGGGGGCGGTTGGCTTTAACGAATACCTGAACCATACGCGACTGGAACACGCAAAGACCTTGTTGAAAGGCTACGACTTAAAAGTGAAAGAAGTCGCGCACACCTGCGGATTTGTGGATAGTAACTACTTTTGCCGCCTGTTTCGTAAAAACACCGAACGCTCGCCGTCAGAATATCGTCGTCAGTATCACAGCCAGCTAACGGAAAAGCAGGTCAGTCCAGAATAAGATGGGTATATTGCGGAGCGGAAAGCAACTTACGCACCGCGCTCATGACACGCTGCGGTTCGCGCAGAAAGGCGTTAATGCCGGACTGGACATAACGGCATTGAGTGAAACGTTCCGCCCCCGCCAGTTCGATATCGGTAATCAGCAGCACGGCATCCGCCCGACGGATATCCTCTTCGGTTAAGCGATTTTCCGTACCAAGCGCCCCCTGCGTTTCAATCTTAATGGTCCATTTTTCCTGCTGGCATAACTTCTCCAGCCGTTCAGCCGCCATGTAGGTATGGGCCACACCGCTTACGCAGGCCGTCACCGCGACCAGAAATCGCCCTGTTGAAACGGACATATTACCCTCCTGTTGTGACCTGAAAGCCCGCGTTCTCCGCCATCTCACGCATTTGGGCAATAATCTGTTCCGTTGGCGCAGGGACGTCCTTCATCCCCCACTGCTGCCCGAGCAACCGATATTTCGGCTCACCATAGAGATGAAACGGTAGCAGGTGCAATTGCTTTATACCAAGCGATAACAGTAACGTCAGCGCGCGCTGCATATTCTCATGTGTGAGCGTGTAACCGGGGATCAGCGGCAAACGGGGGATCACGTTAACGCCCTCCGCCACCAGCATCCGCAAATTAGCCACGACGCGTGGCATATTCATCGCCACAATCTCACGGGCCCGTTCAGGCTCCATGATCTTTAAATCGAACAGCACTTCATCACACGCTTTCGCCAGCGGAAGCAGCCGACGGGCGGGGGCATCGCCTGCCGTTTCAATTGCACAATGCACACCCCAGCGCCGCAGACGCTGTAAGAATCGCGTAGCGAAAGCCGCCTGCATCAACACCTCTCCGCCCGACAGCGTCACCCCGCCGCCAGAGGTGCGAAAGAAAACGTCATCTTTCATCACCTCACGTTCCAGCTCATCCAGGGTGACATCACGGCCAATCCGCGCAAACGCCCCGGAAGGACACTCGTCGGCATCACGCAGACACGGCGTACAGCGCAGGCATTTGCTTTCCCGTCGCACCGTTTCAATTCGTGGCGAGATCGATTCCGGATTGGCGCACCACGGGCAGGTGTGCGGGCAGCCTTTAAAAAAGACCACCGTGCGGATCCCCTGACCGTCATTCAGCGAATACCGTTGAATATTGAAGATGCGTGCGACCTCCTCGTCGCACGACTCCACAACCTCACAACTGATGCGCGGTGCGGCGAATGATGTCATCCTGAATTTCCTTCGACAGCTCGACAAAGAAGGCGCTATACCCTGCCACGCGTACCACCAGCCCGGCGAAATCCTGGGGTCGCAGTTGCGCTTCCCGCAGCGTTTCGGCATTCACCACGTTAAACTGAATATGCTGCAATTTGAGCTGGGTAAAGGCGCGCAAGAAATCGCACAGCTTGTGTAATCCTGCCTCTCCTTCCAGCGTGGCGGGCGTGAACTTCACGTTCAGCAACGTCCCGTTGGACAACAGCGTGTTATCCAGCTTACTGACCGATTTCAGCACCGCCGTCGGTCCCTGCATATCCTGTCCAAGCATCGGCGAAAGGCCGCCATCCGCCAGTTGCTCTCCGGAAAAACGCCCGTCCGGTGTCGCCCCTACCACCGCCCCCAACGGCACGTGTGCGGACACGGTATAAGAACCCGGCGTAAACTGCCCGCCACGCGGATTCTGATACTTCTCCACCTCTTTGCAGTAATAACGCAGCAGTTCGGCGCTGATGTTGTCCACCTCATCAATGTCATTACCGTATTTCTGGAAGCGGTTGATCAACCTGGCGCGGATCTTTTCCCCTTCCGGCGTGGCGAAATTGGCCTTTAACACCGCAAGTAACTCATCGAAACTGATTCGCTGCTGCTCAAACACCAGTCCATTCAGCGCATGCAGAGAATCGCTGAGGTTGGCGATGCCAATGCCCTGCACACCCGAGAAATTATAGCGCGCGCCGCCGTCGGTGATGTCACATCCCTTCTCCAGACAATCACTGATAAACGAGGAGAGCAACGGCACCGGCGCCCAGTCGCGATGGCCGATGTCGCAAATATTACTGCCTTCGACCATCAGCGTGATGTAGTGGCTGATTTTGGTGCGAATATGTGCCAGCAGACCGTCCCGGGTCAGTTCACCATTACCTTCATTCTCGTACAGGCTAATTTCCATGACCTTCAACAGATTGAACATGGCGATATCATGCAGGCCATAGGTTCTGCCCGGAATCGACAACTCCACGCACCCGACCACGGCGTAATCACGCGCATCTTCCAGCGAGACGCCCCGGTTGAGGAATGCCGGGATCACCACTTCATCATTAAAGATCTGTGGAATACCGGTACCCAGGCGGATAGTCTCGGCGGTCTTCATCAGAAACGGCGTATCAATCAGCGTGTTGGTGCGAACGCCCAGATTCGGCTGGGGTAACTGCACGCTCTGATAGGCATCGAGACAGAGGAATGAAAGCACGTTTACCGCACTGCGGCCATTCTCCGTCAGGCCGCCAAGTAGCGCGGTATAGCCGGTCGGGAAGCCAGCGAAATAACGTGCGCTGCTGGTCGAACGCAGGAGCACAATGTCGTTGCATTTCACCCACAGCGATTCCAGCAGTTCTTTCAGGAATGCGGGATCGTCTCCCTGCGTCAGCGACGCCTGATAAAACGGCAGCATGTACTGATCGAAACGCCCCAGCGACAGCGAACTGGCGTTGGACTCGTACTGCAAAATGATGTTCATGTACCAGAACAACTGGCACGCCTGCCAGAAGGTGTGCGGCTTATGCTGCACGTTATGCCGCGAGTTGGCAGCGATAGTCAGCAACTCCTGGCGACGAGTGACGTCAGGGCAGCGTTCAGCCATCTCTTCCGCCAGTACGGCATAACGCAGAATGTGGCGCTGCGACGCTTCCAGCAGCAGCAGTGCCGCCTGATAAAAGGCGTTATCCGGCGCCTGCTCGCAGTGAGCGCGCATCTCCATCACCAGTTCACCCAGCCCATGATTCAGCAGGCGCGGATAATCAATGATGATATGCCCCTGTCCCTTATCCGTCTGGTTGATGCTAAAAATCTGGGTACTGACGGCGGCCTTAACCTCATCCGTCATCTGACCGTTGATGAAATCCTTCATCGACCGTTTTTCCCAGTAAGGGAACAGCACATCACGATAGAGGCGTTTATCGTCTTCGCTGATGTCGAAACGGTCCTGGGGACGAGTCGGGAACTGATCCAACTCGTTGAGCAGCCAGTACGGGTCCATCTCCGGCGACATGATGCCCGCACGCGGTTTAACGGTACGGTTGCCGGCAATCAGTTCCTCATCACGAATCGAAATCTCGACATGCTCGAGGATATACGCGGTCGCTTTAGCCCGACGTAAAATGACCGGCTCCCCTTCCGTCTGTTGATGACTGGCGGTATACAGCATTGCACGCTCAAGCGAAATTTCCCTGCTGTTCTGAAAGAGTGCCGCTTTTAAGCGGTGGATGCGGTGGGTCATGAGGAACTCCTGTGGGCATGAATGCCTGATGGCGCTACGCTTATCAGGCCTACAAATTCGTAGGCCGGATAAGGCAGCGCCGCCATCCGGAACACAAAAAACTTATGCGGTTTGCGCCAGATGCGCGCCAATCTTGTTCATAATCGCGTCGGCGCGTTTTACCGCATCGCTGATGTTGACACGGACGATAGTCTTACCAGCAAAACGCTCCTCAAATTTAATCCCGATATCCTTGGTCAGAATGACGATATCAGCCTGTGCCACATCAGCGGGTGTCAGTTCATTTTCCAGGCCAATAGAGCCCTGCGTCTCCACTTTCACTTCCCAGCCTTTCGATTTGGCTGCACTTTCCAGCGCTTCAGCGGCCATATAGGTATGTGCAACACCTGAAGGACATGCGGTTACTGCAATAATTTTCGTCATGACGCCACTCCTCACTTAATTAATTTCAAAATCTAAATCCAGATCGTCTTCTTTCTCGTCGGTCTGAGAGACATTCTTGCGCGCCAGGCTTTTCAGCACGTTCACACAGATAGCCGTCACCACCGCACCTACCGCCACCGCGGCGACATAACCTAGTTTCCCTTCCACCACCGGCAGCACGATCAGTCCACCCCAGCCTGCGTAACACTGAGCGCCGAACAATGCCGCCGTGACCGCACCACAGGCCGAACCCAGCATGATGGAAGGAATGACGCGCAGCGGGTCAGCGGCAGCGAAAGGAATCGCCCCTTCGGTAACGCCCACACACCCCATCACCAGCGCCGCTTTACCGGCTTCGCGCTCTTCAGAAGAGAAATTTTTACGCCCCACCAGCGTCGCCAGTCCTAAGCCCAGCGGCGGCACGCAGATCCCGACCGCCGCAATGGCCACCACGGTGTAAACCCCCTGCGCTACACAAATCAGCATGAAGGCGTAGGCCACTTTGTTGATCGGGCCGCCCATGTCAAAGGCCAGCATCAGCCCCATAATCACCGCCAACACCACGATGCTGCCCTGCTGCATGCCTTGCAGCCACTGGGTCAGACTGGCGGTCAGCGCGCCAACGGGTTCGCCCAGACCCCACATCATGATGCCCGCCGTAATAAAGGTCCCGATGA
>NZ_JBFWLF010000131.1:0-11921 GCF_050252275.1 Citrobacter sp.
CCACTGCGCCCACGCTTCTTTTGAAATCTCGTTATAAATGCGTTTTCCCAGTTCGCCCGGGTACAGCTGGAAATCCTGTCCTTCTGCTTCACGCTGCAGGAAAGTGCAAAAAATCGTTCTGCTCATAACTTATCCTCTTCATCGTCCGGTGCGTTAAACGGGGGCACCGGTACGTAACTGCTGTAATAAACGCTCCACCGGAGCCGCCAGGCCAACAGATGGCGGTTGCGCTAAGTTATACCAGAGCGCGTTGCCTTCATCCATGCATGAACCGCATGAAGACACAGTAAGCCACATAGGCACAATATCCAGATGGAAATGGCTGAAGGTATGGCGAAACGCGTTAAGTTGGGTCAAATTATCAGCGTTCACATGCCGTTGCGCCAGCCATTCCCGTAATTCCTCTTCACTGGCAAACTGTGGGAAACAGAATAACCCACCCCACAATCCGCTTGGCGGGCGTTGAGCCAGTAAGACCTCGTCCTGATGTTGCAGCAGCAGAAAATAGCCTGTCCGCTCAGGCAGCGTCTGTTTCGGTTTCTTGCCGGGGTAAAGTGACCAGCTGTCATTTGCACAGGCGACACAACTGTTCTGCAACGGGCACAGCGAGCATTTCGGTTTTGAGCGCGTACACACCATTGCGCCTAAATCCATCATCGCCTGGTTAAAACGCTCCACACCTTTCACCGGTGTAACGTGCTCGCTCAGATCCCAGAGTTTTTTCTCAACCTCTTTTTTACCCGGCCAGCCGCTAACAGCATAGCAGCGCGCCAGCACGCGTTTAACGTTGCCGTCAAGAATCGGAAAAGGTTGACCCAACGAGAGTGACAGCACGGCGCCGGCGGTTGAACGCCCGACGCCGGGGAGCGCCGCCACGTCTTCAAAGGTTTCAGGGAATACGCCGTTATGCCGTGTGGCTACCTGTTGCGCCGCCTTGTGCAGATTGCGCGCCCGGGCGTAGTAACCGAGCCCCGTCCACAGGTGAAGCACTTCGTCCAGCGGCGCGTTGGCGAGATCGGTCACCGTCGGGAAATGGGCCATAAACCGTTCAAAGTAAGGAATGACCGTCGTCACCTGGGTCTGTTGCAGCATCACTTCTGAGAGCCATACTTTGTAAGGCGTCTTATCAATTTGCCAGGGCAGGGTTTTTCGCCCGTATTTATCGTACCAGTCCAGAACCTGGGCTGAAAATTGAGACGCTTGCATGGTCACCGAATTCATTATTGTTGGGGGCAAGATTGCAGCACAGAGGCAACAGGGTGTAAACCGGAACTTTCCGCAGCGTGAGCGCTTCCTTTACTTGCATCCGGCAACTAACTTTGGATAATGCCCGTTTTCAGACCTTAATCACAAGCAGACTTAACTTTTATGAAAAACGACGTCATCTCACCGGAATTTGATGAAAACGGCCGTCCACTGCGCCGGATTCGTAGTTTTGTTCGTCGCCAGGGGCGGCTGACCAAAGGGCAGGAGCACGCGCTGGAAAACTACTGGCCGGTGATGGGCGTTGAATTCAGCGAAGAGCCGGTGGATTTCGCGACGTTGTTTGGCCGTGAAGCGCCGGTTACGCTGGAGATTGGCTTCGGTATGGGCGCCTCACTGGTGGCAATGGCGAAAGCGCGCCCGGAGCAAAATTTCCTCGGTATTGAAGTTCACTCGCCTGGTGTGGGCGCCTGTCTGGCGTCGGCCCATGAAGAGGGCGTTGAGAACCTGCGTGTGATGTGCCATGACGCAGTCGAAGTGCTGCATAAAATGATTCCTGACAATTCTTTAACGATGGTTCAGCTCTTTTTCCCTGACCCGTGGCACAAAGCACGTCATAATAAACGCCGTATCGTTCAGGTACCGTTTGCCGAGCTGGTCAAAAGCAAACTGAAGCTGGGCGGCGTGTTCCACATGGCGACTGACTGGGAAGCCTATGCCGAGCACATGCTTGAAGTGATGTCCTCCATTGACGGATATAAAAACCTGTCAGAGAGTCACGATTACGTACCGCGCCCACCATCGCGCCCGGTAACCAAATTTGAACAACGTGGCCATCGTCTTGGTCATGGCGTATGGGACTTAATGTTCGAGAGGGTGAAATAATGGCAAAGAACCGTAGCCGTCGTCTGCGTAAAAAAATGCATATCGACGAATTCCAGGAATTAGGATTTTCGGTAGCATGGCGTTTCCCGGAAGGTACATCTGAAGAGCAGGTTGATAAAACCGTTGATGACTTTATCAATGACGTTATTGAACCGAACAAACTGGCTTTTGACGGCAGCGGTTATCTGGCCTGGGAAGGTCTGATCTGCATGCAGGAAATCGGCAAATGCACTGAAGAACATCAGGCGATTGTGCGTAAGTGGCTGGAAGAACACAAACTTGAAGAAGTGCGTACCAGCGAACTTTTCGACGTTTGGTGGGACTAACTACGCATACGGGGCCAGCATTTGCTGGCCCGATTTGTCTTGAGGGAAAGTTATGATGCGCAAAACGCTGCTGGCGGCAGCCCTTTCTGTAACGGCGATGACCGCTCATGCAGACTACCAGTGCAGCGTCACGCCGCGTGACGATGTGATTCTGAGCCCGCAAACGGTGCAGGTGAAGGGTGAAAACGGCAACCTGGTGATCACGCCGGACGGCAATGTGATGTACAACGGTAAGCAGTACACGCTGAGCGCCGCACAGCGCGAGCAGGCGAAAGATTACCAGGCCGAACTGCGCAGCGCGCTGCCGTGGATTGATGAAGGTGCCAGAAACCGTGTTGAAAAAGGGCGCGTGGCGCTGGATAAAATTATCGCCAAAGAAGTGGGCGAGAGCAGTAACATGCGGGGGCGTCTGACGAAACTGGATGCCCAGTTGAAAGAGCAGATGAACCGGATTATCGAGCATCGTACCGACGGTCTGACCTTCCACTATAAAGCTATCGATCAGGTGCGAGCCGACGGTCAGCAACTGGTGAATCAGGCGATGGGCGGCATTTTGCAGGACAGCATCAATGAGATGGGGGCGAAAGCCGTTCTGAAAGGCGGTGGGAATCCACTGCAGGGCGTGCTGGGCAGCCTCGGCGGATTACAATCCGCGATCCAGACCGAATGGAAGAATCAGGAAAAAGATTTCCAGCAGTTCGGTAAAGATGTCTGCAGCCGCGTGGTGACGCTGGAAGATAACCGCAAGGCGCTGGTCAGCACGCTTAAATAAAGTTTTCATATAAAACAATGGCACAGATCGCCTCTGTGCCATTTTCTTTTGCCTTTCCGCTTCGTTTTGATATCCACCTCTAAATTTAACAATCTGATAGATACATTTGTCTGGTTAATTGGATGAAATCACATTATTCAGCTCTGGCATTGGGATAATGCGGCAAATTCACGTAACTGGAGAAATAACATGGAGTTTTTCAGGAAAACGGCACTGGCAGCACTGGTAATGGGTTTCAGCGGTGCAGCACTCGCCTTACCGAACGTTACCATTTTAGCGACCGGCGGGACGATTGCCGGTGGCGGTGACTCCGCAACCAAATCTAACTATACGGCGGGCAAAGTTGGCGTAGAGAATCTGGTCAAAGCCGTTCCTCAACTTAAGGATATCGCTAACGTTAAGGGTGAGCAGGTTGTCAATATCGGTTCGCAGGATATGAACGACGACGTCTGGTTAACCCTGGCGAAAAAGATCAATAACGAGTGTGACAGCACCGACGGCTTCGTGATTACCCACGGTACTGACACCATGGAAGAGACCGCTTACTTCCTCGATCTGACCGTGAAGTGCAACAAGCCGGTAGTGCTGGTTGGCGCAATGCGTCCGTCTACCGGAATGAGCGCGGACGGTCCGTTCAACCTCTATAACGCGGTAGTGACAGCGGCGGATAAAGCCTCTGCCAACCGTGGCGTGCTGGTGGTGATGAATGACACTGTGCTTGACGGGCGCGACGTGACCAAAACCAACACCACCGATGTGGCAACCTTCAAATCCGTTAACTACGGACCGCTGGGCTACATTCATAACGGTAAAATCGACTACCAGCGTACGCCTGCGCGTAAGCACACCACCTCCACGCCGTTCGACGTTTCTAAGCTGAATGAACTGCCGAAGGTCGGTATCGTCTATAACTACGCGAATGCTTCAGATCTGCCGGCAAAAGCGCTGGTGGATGCCGGTTATGATGGGATTGTGAGCGCTGGTGTGGGTAACGGCAACCTGTACAAAACGGTCTTCGATACGCTGGCAACCGCAGCGCATAAAGGGACTGTTGTAGTGCGTTCTTCCCGCGTTCCGACCGGTTCAACCACGCAGGATGCTGAAATCGATGATGCGAAGTACGGTTTCGTTGCCTCTGGTTCTCTGAACCCACAGAAGGCACGCGTACTGCTGCAACTGGCGCTGACTCAGACTAAAGATCCGAAACAGATCCAGACGATGTTTAATCAGTATTAATCGCTGAAGGCGGCTGCGTCCTGGCCTGTTCCAGGCCGGATAAGGCGCAGCCGCCATCCGGCAAATTGCCTGATGGCGCTACGCTTATCAGGCCTACGTTCACTATATCGTTACCGTATTACTCCGCCAGAAACAGTTCCAGCAGCGAATTCAAAAACAGCTTGCCGTGCTGGGTGATCTGCCAGTGTGTCTCACTCTCGGTCAGAAACCCCTGGGCAATGGCCTCATCAAGCGGCTGACGAATCACCGTCTCCGACAACCCCGTATACTGCATAAATTCAGCGCGCGGTGCCGCTTCCAGCAGACGGAATCGGTTCATGAAAAATTCAAACGGTTTATCGACCTGCTCCACATCGCGCTGACTTTCCAGATAACGTCCCTGCATATAGCCACGCGGATGGCGCGTTTTGGTGGTGCGCAGAATGCGGCCATCGGGGAACGTGACTTTACCGTGTGCGCCGCAGCCGATGCCGAGATAATCGCCAAAGCGCCAGTAATTCAGGTTGTGCTGACACTGGTAGCCCGGTCTGGCATAGGCTGAGGTTTCATACTGCTGATAACCTGCGGCGGTTAACAACTGGTGGCCCTGTTCGAAGATGTCCCACAGTGCATCATCGTCCGGTAACACCGGCGGGCGGGAACCAAACAGCGTATTCGGTTCAATCGTCAGCTGATACCACGAGAGATGAGGCGGATTCAGCACAATTGCCTGGCGCAGGTCATCCAGCGCGTCGTCCAGTGACTGGTCCGGCAGGCCGTGCATTAAATCGAGATTAAAGCTGCGCAGGCCTAAACCGCTGGCGAGATTCGCCGCGCGGCAGGCCTCCTGCGGGCCGTGAATGCGTCCCAGACGCTTCAGTTTTGCTTCGCTAAAGCTCTGCACGCCGATAGAAATACGGTTCACCCCGGCATGCTGATAATCGACAAAGCGATCGGCTTCGACCGTACCCGGATTTGCTTCCATCGTAATTTCCGCATCCGCTGACAGATTCAGGCGCGCACGCACGCCATCGAGCAGCGTTTGCATCGCCGGGCCGGAAAGCAGGCTCGGCGTACCGCCACCGATGAAAATCGTCTTCACTTCGCGGCCCTGCGCATACGCGACGTCCGCGTCGAGATCGCTCAGCAGATGCTGGACGTAATCATCGTGCGGGACTTCACCTTTTAACGCATGCGAGTTGAAATCGCAGTACGGGCATTTCTGCACGCACCACGGGATGTGAATGTAAAGACTCAGCGGCGGCAATTTAACCATTACGTAAGGCGTCCAGCAGCAGCTTCAGCGCCTGTCCACGGTGGGAAATCGCGCTTTTCTCTTCACGCGTCAGTTCGGCAGCGGTTTTGCCTGCCGAAGGCACGAAGAAGATTGGGTCATAGCCAAAGCCGCCGTTGCCTGATGCCGTACGCGCAATCACGCCCGGCCAACTGCCGTGACACACCAGCGGTGTAGGATCGTCAGCATGACGCAGATAGACCAGCACGCAGTGGAAGCGTGCCTGACGCTGTTCGTCCGGCACATCCTTCAGGGTATGCAGCAACTTTTCCAGGTTCTGTTGATCGCTCGCGTCTTCACCGGCATAGCGCGCGGAGTAGATGCCCGGCGCGCCGCCCAGCGCGTCAACGGCCAGACCGGAGTCGTCGGCAATCGCCGGTAAACCGGTGATTTGTGCGGCATGTCGCGCTTTCAGGATCGCGTTTTCAATAAAGGTTAGCCCGGTCTCTTCGGCAGAATCGACGCCGAGATCCGTTTGCGCTACCACATCAAGCCCGAAATCGCTGAGCAGCGACGCGAGCTCACGCACTTTACCGGCATTGCCGGTTGCGAGGACTACTTTTTGCATAGGATACCTAATCAGTTAATGCCGCAACTTCTGGCGGGATCTGTTGCGGATGAATGATTTTAACCTGTTTATGGCGGCCAAGTTCGCCCTTTTCAATGACAACCTGGCTCTTTGCCACCCGGAACTGCTTACCGAGAAACTTCACCAGATGACTGTTCGCCTGGCCATCCACCGGCGGGGCGGTAATGGCGACTTTCAGTTCGTCGCCATGTAAACCGACAATGCTGTCGCGGCTGGCTTTCGGCTGAATATAGAGCCGTAAAACCAGTCCGTCATCGCAGCGGGTTACGGCACTCATAGCGCCATCCACAGCCCCGGCAGCAGCATATTACCGGTTGCCTGCAGAACCTCGCCAATCCCCATGTTGATCACATACAACAGCAGGACGAGAATCATTGGCGAGAAATCGATGCCGCCCATACCCGGGAGAATGCGACGAATCGGGCGCAGCAGCGGATCGGCCAGTTGAATCAGCACATACTCAATCGGGCTACGGCCCTGGCTTACCCAGCTCATGATAGCCATCACCAGCAGCACCCAGAAGATCAACAGGCCGATGGTTTTGAGCACGATCAGCACAGCGGCGATCCAGACGATCGGCAGGAACGTCACCACTTTAAACAGCACTATCGCTTTGATAAAGCTGAGGATAAACGCAACCAGCAGCGATGCGCTGTCGACTGGTCCCATCGGGGGAATAATACGGCGCAGCGGCCCAATAATCGGTTGCGTCACTTTCACCACAAACTGGGAGAAAGGGTTATAAAAGTCACAGCGAGCCCATTGCATCCACACGCGCAATAACAGCACCATGGTGTACAGCTCAATTACCGTTGAGAGCAAGAAGGTCAACGTATTCATGGCGTTCCTCAGATTTCCTTAATTTTTTGTGTAATCACGTGCACCAAAAATGGCGGTGCCGATACGTACCATCGTGCTACCCGCCGCAATGGCGGCTTCCATATCATCCGACATACCCAGCGACAGGGTATCGACGTCAGGATAGCGCGTTTTCAGCCCGGCAAATGCTACAGCCATTTGGCGGGCAACTTCAAACTGCCTTACATAATCTGACTCAGGGGCAGGGATCGCCATCAGACCGCGCAGACGAAGATTCGGTAATTCGACGACCTCAGCGGCAAGCGCGTCCAGTTCCTCCAGTGGAATGCCGGACTTGCTGTTTTCATCGCTAATGTTGATTTGAATCAGCACGTTCAGCGGTCCCAGTTCTGCCGGACGCTGTTCGTTCAGCCGGGTAGCAATGCGCAGGCGGTCGAGGGTATGGCACCAGTCAAAGTGCTCGGCCACCAGACGGCTTTTGTTGGATTGTAACGGGCCGATAAAGTGCCATTGCAGGCCGGCAATGCCTTTCTCGCGAAAGTGGCGAATTTTCTCCACCCCTTCCTGCACGTAATTTTCACCAAAGGCCAACTGACCAGCGGCGATGGCTTCTTCGATGGCGCTCGCAGGTTTGGTTTTACTCACTGCAAGTAACGTAACTTCTTCTGAAGCGCGCCCGCAACGCGATGCGGCGGCTGAGATTTTGTCCCGGACCTGTGCCAGGTTATGCGCGATATCGTTCATTTTCCGAGGATCTGTCTATGAATATGGAAGAAATTGTGGCCCTTAGTGTAAAGCATAACGTCTCGGATCTACACCTAAGCAATGCGTGGCCTGCACGCTGGCGAAGACGGGGACGCATGGAGCGTGCACCCTTTACCGCAACCGACATTACCGGACAGCTGGCGGACTGGCTGGATGAGGGGCAACAGGCGGCGTTACGACAAAATGGGCAACTGGATTTCGCGGTTTCGCTCGCGGATAACCAGCGCCTGCGGGCCAGCGCCTTTCACCAGCGGCAGGGGACGTCGCTGGCGCTACGGCTGCTGCCGACGCAGTGCCCGACGCTGGAAACGCTGGGGACGCCTTCTGTGCTGCCCGAACTGCTCCGCAGCGAGAATGGTTTGATTCTGGTGACTGGGGCGACAGGCAGCGGAAAATCAACTACCCTGGCGGCGATGGTCACGTGGCTGAATCAGCATATCGATGGACATATTCTGACGCTGGAAGATCCCATCGAGTATATCTACACCAGCCAGCGCTGCCTGATTCAGCAGCGTGAAGTAGGACTGCACTGCGCCTCATTTGCCATCGGATTACGCGCGGCGCTGCGTGAAGATCCGGATGTGATTCTGCTGGGAGAGCTACGCGACAGCGAGACCATTCGTCTGGC
This sequence comes from Citrobacter sp., assembly GCF_050252275.1. Taxonomy (NCBI): domain Bacteria; kingdom Pseudomonadati; phylum Pseudomonadota; class Gammaproteobacteria; order Enterobacterales; family Enterobacteriaceae; genus Citrobacter; species Citrobacter sp. The sequence goes on from NZ_JBFWLF010000131.1 coordinate 8,497, forward strand.
GCTAACGGCGGCGGAAACGGGGCATATGGTGCTGGCGACGCTGCATACGCGCGGTGCCGCGCAGGCGATCGAGCGACTGATTGATTCTTTTCCGGCGCAGGAAAAAGACCCGGTGCGCAGCCAACTGGCAGGCAGTCTACGCGCCGTACTGTCGCAGAAACTGGAGCCCGACAAGCAGGAGGGGCGCGTTGCGCTGTATGAACTGCTGATCAACACGCCGGCAGCGGGGAATTTGATTCGGGAAGGGAAGTCCCATCAGTTACCGCATGTCATTCAGACCGGGCAGCAGATGGGGATGATGACCTTTGCCCAGAGCCTGCAACAGCGACAGGCACAAGGACGGCTTTAAGCAACGTATGGGATCAGTAGCCCTGCTCGAAATAACTTTCGAGAATGATGACGGCGGAGGCGGAATCGATCTTACCTTTATTCAGCGCGCGATAGCCGCCCTGCTCAAACAGGCCGGAGCGTGCCTCGACGGTGCTGAGTCGCTCATCGTGTAAGGTGACCGTAACGCCGAAACGCCCGTGAATGCGGTTGGCGAACTTGCGCGCGCGCGCGGTGAGCGGTTGCTCGGTGCCGTCCATATTCAGCGGCAGGCCAACGATGATCTCATCCGGTTGCCACTCTTTGAGCAGGCGTTCGATCAGGTTCCAGTCCGGCGTACCGTCCTGCGCTTTAATCGCGGGCAGGGCGCGCGCTGTACCGGTTACTCGCTGACCAATCGCCACGCCGATACTTTTGGTACCAAAATCAAAGGCCAGTAATGTTTCACTCATCAGGCATGCCCCGCCACGCCGGGCATCGTCAGGATGTCGATACCGATCAGTCGGGCGGCTTCACGCCAGCGATCGGCAATCGGTGTTTTAAACAGGATATTGAGATCGGCAGGGGCAGTCAGCCAGGCGTTGTCCAGCAGCTCTTGTTCAAGCTGGCCTTTCTCCCAGGAGGAGTAACCGAGCGCAACCAGCACGTCGGCAGGTTGCTCATTCGTGCCTAAGGTTTCAAGCACGTCGCGAGACGTGGTGATGACGGTGTTATCCGAGATGCGGATACTGGAGGCAAAACGCGACGGCGGCGTGTGCAGGATAAACCCGCGATCTTCCGCTAACGGGCCGCCAAGCATCACTGCTTTATCCAGACGGATCTCCGGATCGCGCGGTTCTGGCGCGATTTTTAGTTTTTCCAGAATCCCTTCAATCTGGAGATTTTCCAGAGGTTTATTCACAATAATCCCCATTGCGCCATCTTCGTTATGTTCGCAAATGTACACCACTGAACGGCGGAAAATCGGATCCTGGAGAGCAGGCATGGCAATAAGAAAGTGATGCTGTAAATTCATTGTCAGAGGTTCTGTTTCCTGGTTCAAAAAAGCAACAGGGGTCAGTATGTGGGTAAAGCGCACGGATGTCACTACTGTAGGCCGGATAAGACGCCTGTGTCGCTCTCCGGCATCGGTGTCTTACAGCCTGATGGCGCTACGCTTATCAGGCCTACAGCACTGGTTCATGGCTGGTTATTTTTGCAAACGTGCTTCGATGGCGTCCATCAGCATCCCGGTGATGGAGATCGGGAATTCGGCTTCAATCTCGCGGATACAGGTCGGGCTGGTGACGTTAATCTCGGTCAGACGATCGCCAATGATATCCAGACCGACAAAAATCAGTCCTTTGGCTTTCAGCGTCGGCCCGATACGGCGCGCAATTTCCCAGTCGCTCTCGGTTAACGGACGTGGTTCGCCGCGACCACCAGCGGCCAGGTTGCCACGGGTCTCGCCACCCTGCGGAATGCGCGCCAGGCAGTACGGAACCGGTTCGCCATCGACGACCAGCACGCGTTTGTCGCCATCTTTAATGGCTGGCAAATAGTTCTGCGCCATGCAGTAGCGGGTACCATGCTCGGTCAGGGTTTCCGCAATCACGCCGAGGTTCGGGTCGCCTTCTTTAACACGGAAGATCGACGCGCCGCCCATGCCGTCAAGCGGCTTGAGAATAATATCGCTGTGCTTCTGCCAGAACGCCTTCAATTGCGCTTTGTTGCGAGTGACCAGCGTTTCCGGCGTCAGGTCAGAGAACCAGGCGGTGAACAGCTTTTCGTTACAGTCACGCAGGCTCTGCGGCTTGTTGACGATCAGCGTCCCTTTTTCTTCCGCGCGTTCCAGAATATAGGTGGCGTAGATGAACTCGGTATCAAACGGCGGATCTTTACGCATCAGAATGACGTCGAGGGCGTCCAGCGGCAGATCCTGCTCGTCGGTAAACTCATACCATTTATCATAGTTTTGCTCGACGCTCAGGGTACGCGTGCGGGCGCGGGCTTCACCGTTAATCAGATAAAGATCGGCCATCTCCATATAATGAAGTTCGTAACCACGACGTTGCGCTTCCAGCAGCATAGCGAAGCTGGAGTCTTTCTTGATATTGATGCTTGCGATGGGGTCCATCACGATGCCGAGCTTGATCATTATTCTTCTCCGTTAGCCCAGATCGCCAAATCGCACCTGAAGCGCGGTAATGGCGGTGAGCGCAGTTGTCTCAGTACGCAGAACGCGAGGTCCTAACAGAATATCAGTAAACTGATAGCGTGCGGTCATGGCGATTTCCTCTGCTGACAGCCCGCCTTCCGGGCCAATCAACAAACGAACACGCTCAACCGGCAACGGCAATGTATTAATACTGTCGCTGGCGCGCGGATGGAGGTTCAGCTTTAATCCCTCGTCCTGTTCTGCACACCAGGCTTCCAGATCCATCGCCGGGCGAATTTCCGGCACCCGGTTGCGACCACACTGTTCGCAGGCGGCAATGGCGATTTTCTGCCACTGCTGGAGCTTCTTGTTCAGACGTTCATTGTCCAGTTTAACGCCGCAGCGTTCAGAAAAAAGTGGCGTAATGAGGCTTACACCCAGTTCGATCGATTTCTGAATGGTGAACTCCATCTTCTCGCCGCGCGACATGACCTGGCCAAGATGGATGTGCAGCGGCGATTCACGATCGTCAATCTCGCTCTGCAGCACCTTTACGTCGACGCTTTTCTTGCTGGCGCGGGTGATTTCAGCGGCGAAAACCTGATTGCTGCCATCAAACAGCTGCAATTCCTGACCTGGTCCCATCCGCAGAACGCGTCCGATATGGTTGGCGGCATCTTCGCACAGGGAAATCTGACTGCCGGCGGTAAGGGGCTCTGGGTGATAAATGCGGGGAATGCGCATAGTAAAAAATCCGCGTCATCTCCCCACGCAGGCTCGCCGCGCGGGGTAAGGGGTTAATCAAATATCCCGCTAGTGTAGGTTAGCTCTTTTGCGCCTGGCAAGCGCGTTGCACGTAAGGGTTATGGTTTCCCTGAATCTTCGCGATCCGTTCGCCGCGCTCACACTCCCAGTCGGTGACCGGATACAGCCTGTTCCAGGCATTGAAAAGCTGGGTTTG
>NZ_JBFWLF010000132.1:0-11855 GCF_050252275.1 Citrobacter sp.
GGCTAAATCACGGATTTCATTCGGGACGCGCAGGCGCTGGCATAACTGTTCTACCAGTCTGACGCCCGCCGGGCCGTGCCCGTGGTGACGCGGCCAGAGCTCCGGCGGAGTCAGGCCTTTGCCGAGGTCATGACACAGCGTGGCAAAACGCACGTCAACTTCCGGACTGAGCAGCGCCGCCATCGACAACGTCATCAGGGTATGAATCCCGGTATCGATTTCCGGATGCCACTTAGCCGGAGCAGGGACGCCAAACAGCGCATCAACCTCCGGGAACAACACGCGTAGCGCGCCACAGTCGCGTAAGACCTGGAAATAGACCTGCGGGTTACGCGTGGTTAACGCGTTCTCGGTCTCTTTCCACACGCGCTCTGCCGTCAGGTGTTCCAGTTCACCGGCGTGCGTCATTTCGCGCATCAGGGCCATGGTTTCGTCAGCAATGCGGAAGCTCAGATGCGCATAGCGGGCGGCAAAACGTGCCACCCGCAGGACGCGAAGCGGATCTTCATTAAAGGCTGGTGAAACATGGCGCAGCAGGCGTTGCTCCAGATCGCGCCGACCGTGATAGGGATCGACGATCTCACCGTCACCATCTTGCGCTAGGGCATTAATGGTCAGGTCACGGCGCTGGAGATCGTCTTCCAGCGTGACGTCCGGCGCGGCATAACAGGTGAATCCGGTATAGCCCGAGCCAGACTTACGCTCGGTACGCGCCAGGGCATACTCTTCGTGGGTTTGCGGATGGAGAAAAACAGGAAAATCGCGACCTACCTGCTGGTAGCCCGCGTCGAGCATTTGTTGCGGCGTGGCACCAACCACCACCCAATCTTTATCTTTAACCGGTAGCCCTAACAGCGTATCCCGAACCGCACCACCGACCAGATAAATCTTCACGCCACACCACCTCTCCAGGGAAATACAATCCCTTAATCATATGACAGTGTGGCGGAGAAGGCGATTTAGTTCATCCAGCGGTCTTTGCGTTTTCGGCTTGGGATCATGTGCGGCAGGATCAAACCGAGCAGCAGGCCAAGTCCCAGCACGCCGCCGCCATACATAAACCACTGCATGATGATGGTGCGTTGCTTATCATCAAGCTGCAAATTCGCGGCGCTGACCTTCTTCTGCGCCACAATCAGCTCGTTCTTCAGCTTCTGATTCTCTTCTTTCAGCCCATTGATCACGCTGTCGCTCTGCGACACTTTCTGCTGCATGTCAGCCGTGCGTTGATTCCAGGTGGTGTCAATATTGTTGAGCTTATCGGTCAGCGTTTTGACCTGATTTTCCAGATCCGGCACGCGGGTGCGCAGGCTGGGCGTGCTGTTCAGCTCTTTCATCGGGATCCAGGCCGTCCGCCCGGTGCTGTCTTTAACCTGCGCGTAGTTCGTGTTGGCGTCAGTTTGTAACAGTGTGACTTCTTCGCCCGCGTTGACCGTGCCAACGAGGCGATAATTATCCCCCGGACCACTGCGGACCCAGGTGTTCAGTTCATCAGAGACATAGCGCTTTTCTTCGGCGTGAGACACGGCAGTAGCGCTAAGTGCGAGTAACATAAATCCAATCAGGCGTAATTTTGGCATCAGGCTGTCGTTATTGTCATAGAAAGTGGAACGATAGTAGTGGTATCAGTGTCTCTACGCAAAGCATTCAACATCAATCGGAATCATCTGTGTCCGGTTTACCGCTACTTCAAAACTTTTACGCCCGTCAAATTGCTCGTTGCATGGCAATTTGGCGCAAAATACTATCTACTGACAAAAAAGATCACCGTAAGTTCGTCGTGATTCTCTCTTATGTGACATAACCGGTAAGTACAAGGCCATGGCTCAGGAAATTGAATTAAAATTTATCGTTAATCACGACGCCGTGAACGCGCTGCGTGACCATCTGAATACGCTCGGAGGCGAGCATCATGCACCCAGCCCGTTGTTGAATATTTACTACGAGACCGAGGATAAGTGGTTGCGTGGTCACGATATGGGGCTGCGTATTCGTGGGGAGAAAGGTCGCTATGAGATGACCCTAAAAATTGCCGGACGAGTGACCGGCGGTTTACACCAGCGACCGGAATACAATGTTCCCCTGAATGAGCCCACGCTGGATTTAACGCAATTTCCGCCGGAAGTGTGGCCCAACGGTGAGCTGCCTGCCGATCTCCTCTCCCGCGTGCAGCCGCTGTTCAGCACCGATTTTGAACGTGAAAAATGGCTGTTGACCGTGGATGGCAGCCAGATTGAAATCGCCCTCGATTTAGGCGAAGTGAAAGCAGGTGAACTGGCGGAGCCGATTTGCGAGCTGGAGCTTGAACTGCTGAGCGGCGACACCCGGGCGGTTCTGAAGCTGGCGAATCAGCTGGTGAACCAGGCGGGTCTGCGCCAGGGCAGCCTGAGTAAAGCGGCGCGTGGATATCATCTGGCGCAGGGGAATCCTCCACGCGAGATCAAACCGACTGCGGTGCTGAAAGCACCCGCGAAAGCCAGCGTGGAACACGGGCTGGAAGCCGCTCTGGAGCTGGCGCTGGCACAATGGCAGTACCACGAAGAACTCTGGGTTCGCGACAATAAGGCCGCGAAGGCGCATGTGCTGGCCGCGATGGGCCTGGTGCGTCACACCCTGATGCTGTTTGGCGGCATCGTTCCGCGTAAAGCGAGCGCTCACTTACGTGATCTGCTCACCCAGTCGGAAGCGACCATCGCTTCTGCGGTTTCTGCCGTGACGGCGGTGTATACCACCCAAACGGCGATGGCGAAACTGGCGCTGACTGAGTGGCTGGTGACCAAAGCCTGGCAGCCGTTTCTGGATGCAAAGGCGCAGGCCAAAATGGCGGATTCTTTCAAGCGCTTCGCCGATATCCATCTTTCGCGTACCGCCGCTGAGCTGAAAAGCGTTTTTGGACAACCGCTGGGTGACCAGTATCGCGATCAGTTGCCGCGTTTACGCCGCGATATCGACACCGTTTTGCTGCTGGCGGGGTATTACGATACGCCGGTGGTTCAGGCCTGGCTGGAGAACTGGCAAGGGCTGTATCACGCTATCGCCAACGGTCAACACATTGAAATTGAACATTTCCGCAATGAGGCGAACAACCAGCAACCGTTCTGGTTGCACAGCGGGAAACGATAACCGGAGTGCCTGATGGCGCTGCGCTTATCAGGCCTACGGATCGACATGTTTTGTAGACCGGATAAGGCGTAATGCCCACATCCGGCAACGTTACAAGGAACCTTTTAATGAAGCCGCTTTCGTCACCGTTACAGCAGTACTGGCAAACCATTGCAGAGCAGTTACCTGAATCCGTATCTGGCGTACAAGCGAAGTCAGTACTTACATTCAGTGATTTTGTGCGGGACAGCATCATTGCACATCCTCACTGGCTGACGGAACTGGAAAGCGCGCCGCCGCAGGCCGATGAATGGCAACAGTACGGCGAATGGTTACAGGCGGCGCTGGCAACGGTGAACGATGAAGCGGCGCTGATGCATGAGCTGCGTCTGTTTCGCCGCCGCGTGATGGTGCGCATTGCCTGGGCGCAGGCGCTGTCGCTGGTGGACGATACCGACATTCTGCAACAGTTAAGCCATCTGGCCGAAACGCTGATCGTCAGCGCGCGCGACTGGCTGTTCGACGCCTGCTGTCGGGAATGGGGAACGCCGTGCAGTCAGGACGGTATCCCACAGCCGCTGCTGATTTTGGGCATGGGCAAACTGGGCGGCGGTGAGCTGAATTTTTCTTCGGACATCGATCTGATCTTTGCCTGGCCTGAGCACGGCTCTACCCAGGGGGGACGCCGCGAACTCGATAACGCGCAGTTTTTTACACGCATGGGACAGCGGCTGATCAAGGTTCTGGATCAGCCTACCCAGGATGGTTTTGTCTATCGGGTGGACATGCGACTGCGTCCGTTTGGCGACAGCGGCCCGCTGGTGCTGAGTTTTGCGGCGCTGGAAGATTATTACCAGGAGCAAGGGCGCGACTGGGAGCGCTACGCGATGGTCAAGGCGCGGATCATGGGCGATACCGACGGTCGTTATGTCGATGAACTGCGCGCCATGCTGCGCCCATTCGTCTTCCGCCGTTATATCGACTTCAGTGTGATCCAGTCGTTGCGCAATATGAAGGGGATGATTGCGCGTGAAGTTCGTCGCCGGGGGCTGAAAGATAACATCAAGCTCGGCGCGGGCGGCATTCGCGAAATCGAATTTATTGTGCAGGTATTTCAGTTGATTCGCGGCGGGCGTGAGCCGTCGCTGCAATCGCGTTCACTGCTGCCGACGTTAAGCGCGATCGCCGCACTGCATTTGCTGCCGGAAAACGATGCCGAACAGTTGCGACTGGCCTACCTCTTCCTGCGTCGACTGGAAAACCTGCTGCAAAGCATTAACGATGAACAGACGCAGACGCTGCCGGGCGATGAACTTAACCGGGCGCGACTGGCCTGGGGAATGAATGCGGATAACTGGTCGCAACTGATGGAAACGCTGGAAGGGCACATGGCGAACGTTCGGCGCGTGTTTAACGAGCTGATAGGCGATGACGAAACTGACACGCAGGAAGATGCGCTCTCGGAACAGTGGCGCGAACTGTGGCAGGATGCTTTGCAGGAAGATGACACGCCGCCGGTGCTGTCGCATCTTACGGATGACGATCGCCAGCGCGTGCTGGCGTTGATTGCCGATTTCCGTAAAGAACTGGATAAACGCACGATAGGCCCGCGCGGTCGCCAGGTGCTCGACCACCTGATGCCGCACCTGCTGAGTGATGTCTGCACGCGCCAGGACGCGTCTCTCCCGCTGTCGCGCATTACGCCGCTGCTTGTGGGGATTGTCACCCGCACCACCTATCTGGAGCTGCTGAGTGAATTCCCCGGCGCACTGAAACATCTGATTTCGCTCTGCGCAGCGTCGCCGATGGTCGCCAGTCAGTTGGCGCGCTATCCGCTGCTGCTCGATGAACTGCTCGATCCGAATACGCTCTATCAGCCGACGGCGACCGACGCGTATCGTGATGAGTTACGTCAGTATTTACTGCGCGTCCCGGAAGATGATGAAGAACAACAGCTGGAAGCTCTGCGGCAGTTTAAGCAAACGCAACTGCTGCGTATTGCCGCCGCGGATATTGCCGGTACGCTGCCGGTGATGAAAGTCAGCGACCACCTGACCTGGCTGGCGGAGGCGATGATTGACGCCGTTGTGCAACAAGCGTGGCTGCAAATGGTGGCGCGCTACGGCCAGCCGACCCATCTTGCCGAGCGGGAAGGGCGCGGTTTTGCGGTGGTGGGCTACGGCAAGCTGGGCGGTTGGGAATTGGGCTACAGCTCCGATCTCGATTTGATCTTCCTGCATGACTGCCCCGTTGACGTGATGACCGACGGTGAACGGGAAATTGACGGGCGGCAGTTCTATCTGCGGCTGGCGCAGCGCATTATGCATCTGTTCAGCACCCGCACCTCCTCGGGCATCCTGTATGAAGTGGATGCCCGGTTGCGTCCGTCAGGGGCTGCGGGGATGCTGGTGACTTCCACAGAGTCCTTTGCGGATTATCAGAAAAATGAGGCCTGGACGTGGGAGCATCAGGCGCTGGTGCGCGCACGAGTGGTTTACGGCGACCCGCAACTGACCTCGCAGTTTGATTCGGTGCGTCGCGATATTATGACGCAGCCTCGCGATGGCAAAACGTTGCAGAACGAGGTGCGCGAAATGCGTGAAAAAATGCGCGCACATCTGGGCAATAAACATCGCGATCGCTTTGATATTAAAGCTGATGAAGGCGGTATTACGGATATCGAATTTATCACGCAATATCTGGTGCTACGTTATGCCCATGACAAACCCAAACTGACCCGCTGGTCGGATAATGTGCGCATTCTGGAACTGTTAGCGCAAAACGACATTATGGACGAGCAGGAGGCGATGGCGTTGACCCACGCCTACACCACGCTGCGCGATGAGTTACATCACCTTGCCTTACAGGAGCTGCCAGGCCATGTGGCGCAAACGTGTTTTGAGGCGGAACGTACGCTGGTGCGGGCAAGCTGGCAGAAGTGGCTGGTTGAAGAATGAAGTGTGCTATTATCGCGCGCAAATTTTGAATCTCTCAGGAGACAGGAATGAAAGTAACGCTGCCAGAGTTTGAACGTGCAGGAGTCTTGGTTGTCGGTGATGTGATGCTGGATCGCTACTGGTACGGGCCCACCAGCCGTATTTCACCTGAAGCGCCGGTACCGGTGGTGAAAGTCGATACCATCGAAGAACGTCCGGGCGGTGCGGCGAACGTGGCGATGAACATTGCCTCTCTGGGAGCAAATTCGCGCCTGGTCGGACTGACCGGTATTGACGATGCCGCGCGCGCGCTCAGCAAAACGCTGGCGGACGTGAACGTGAAATGCGACTTTGTTTCTGTCCCGACCCATCCTACTATCACCAAACTGCGCGTGCTTTCACGCAACCAGCAACTGATTCGTCTCGACTTCGAAGAAGGTTTTGAAGGTGTGGATCCGCAGCCGCTGCATGAGCGTATCAACCAGGCGCTGAGCTCGATTGGGGCGCTGGTGCTGTCTGACTATGCGAAAGGCGCGCTGGCCAGCGTTCAGCAGATGATCGCGCTGGCGCGTAAAGCCGGAGTGCCGGTGCTGATCGACCCGAAAGGAACTGATTTTGCCCGCTATCGCGGCGCGACGCTACTGACGCCAAACCTCTCTGAGTTCGAAGCGGTGGCAGGAAAATGCAAAAGCGAAGAAGAAATTGTTGAACGTGGCATGAAGCTGATTGCCGATTTCGAGCTTTCCGCGCTACTGGTCACCCGCTCCGAGCAAGGGATGACGCTGCTGCAACCGGGCAAAGCCCCGCTGCATATGCCGACGCAGGCGCAGGAAGTGTATGACGTGACCGGTGCGGGTGACACGGTTATTGGTGTGCTGGCGGCGACGCTGGCTGCCGGTAATTCGCTGGAAGAAGCCTGCTTCTTTGCCAATGCGGCGGCGGGTGTGGTGGTCGGTAAGCTGGGGACCTCCACTGTGTCGCCTATCGAACTGGAAAACGCGGTACGCGGCCGTGCGGAAACCGGCTTTGGCGTGATGACAGAAGACGAGCTGAAGCAGGCCGTTGCCAGTGCCCGTAAGCGTGGAGAGAAAGTCGTCATGACCAACGGGGTGTTTGACATTCTGCACGCAGGTCACGTCTCCTATCTCGCAAACGCACGTAAGCTGGGCGATCGCTTAATTGTCGCGGTCAACAGCGATGCATCGACGAAACGGCTGAAAGGGGAAACGCGCCCGGTGAATCCGCTCGAACAGCGGATGATCGTGCTGGCCGCGCTGGAAGCCGTTGACTGGGTGGTCTCCTTTGAAGAAGATACGCCGCAGCGCCTGATTGCAGGCGTATTACCGGATCTGTTGGTGAAAGGTGGTGACTATAAGCCAGAAGAGATTGCCGGTAGTGAAGAGGTGTGGGCCAACGGCGGCGAAGTGCTGGTGCTCAACTTTGAAGACGGTTGCTCCACCACCAATATCATCAAAAAAATTCAGAAAGACAGCGATAAATAACCACTGGCGGTGATGTCTGGAAATCGGGCATCACCCGTGTTCCCAAAGTGTGACATCAGGCAACTGATTTGCGCACAATATGTACAAACCTGCTACGCCTCCCGGTAAATACTGGTATCAGAAAAAAGCATATGACCTTAACAGAGATTCACCGACTGGAGGATATGCTAATGAACAACAGTGTTTATTCGATGAACAATTTCGATTTCCTGGCGCGGAGCTTTGCCAGAATGCAGGCTGAAGGTCGCCCTGTTGATATCCAGGCGGTTACCGGCAATATGGATGAAGAGCACCGCAGCTGGTTTTGCAAACGCTACGCGCACTACTGCCAGCAGGCAATGAACGCCAGAAAGTTAGAAGTGGAACATTGATATGTCAACGGGCCTTGCGGCCCGTTGCTGTTTTTACGCTTGCGGTTCTACTGGTGGGATGGCGGGCGCAGGTTTGACTTCTTCAGTGGCCTGACGCGCTTCCAGTTCGCTCAAACGTTGCTCCAGCAGCGCCAGCTTTTCACGGGTGCGTAGCAGTACCTGGGTCTGAACATCAAACTCTTCGCGGCTCACCAGATCGAGACGTGTCAGCTGAGATTGCAGCGTTTGACGGATTTTCTTCTCGACATCTTCCCCGAACTCCCGGATCCCTTTCGGCATCGACTCGTGAACCTGGCGAGCGATCTGCTCAATTTTTTTCGGGTCAATCATAGTGGTTTCCCTGAACTGGTAAGTGTTAACGCTCATTGTTGTGCGATCTGCGTAAGGCATAAACCAGAATTGTGTGATGTTAATGCGGGTAAAGGCGTTGATGAAGGTAATCAATAGGGTTATAGTTAATCCGCTTATTCTCAGGGCGGGGCGAAATTCCCCACCGGCGGTAAATCAACTCAGGTTGAAAGCCCGCGAGCGCTTTGGGTGCAAACCTAAAGGTCAGCAGATCCGGTGTAATTCCGGGGCCGACGGTTAGAGTCCGGATGGGAGAGAGTAACGATCCAGTCGGGCATGGACCCGCTCACGTTATTTTTTTGCCGCTTGTCGGTACTCCTAAGACTGCCCTGATTCTGGTAACCATAATTTTAGTGAGGTTTTTTTACCATGAATCAGACGCTACTTTCCTCTTTTGGTACGCCTTTTGAACGTGTCGAACACGCTCTGTCTGCGCTGCGCGAAGGCCGCGGTGTGATGGTGCTGGATGACGAAGATCGTGAAAACGAAGGCGATATGATTTTCCCGGCAGAAACCATGACCGTTGAGCAGATGGCACTGACCATCCGTCACGGTAGCGGTATTGTCTGCCTGTGCATCACCGAAGATCGTCGTAAACAACTCGATCTGCCGATGATGGTGGAAAATAACACCAGCGCTTATGGCACCGGTTTTACCGTGACTATTGAAGCGGCGGTAGGTGTTACAACCGGCGTTTCCGCAGCCGATCGCGTGACCACCGTTCGTGCGGCGATCGCCGATGGCGCAAAACCTTCCGATCTGAACCGTCCGGGACACGTTTTCCCATTGCGCGCTCAACCGGGCGGCGTATTAACCCGCGGTGGCCACACCGAAGCGACCATCGATCTGGTGACGCTGGCGGGCTTCAAACCGGCGGGTGTTCTGTGTGAACTGACCAATGATGATGGCAGCATGGCGCGTGCGCCGGAGTGCATCGACTTTGCAGGCAAACACAATATGGCTGTTGTGACGATCGAAGACCTGGTGGCTTACCGTCAGGCGCACGAACGTAAAGCCAGCTAACTCTGCCTTGCCGGATAGTGGTGCAAGCACCTTATCCGGCAAATTTCGCTTTTTCAAACATCCTGTCGGTTAATAAACATCCAATCTTTTTCTCTATGATCGAAATCATCTTTTCGATTTCATACTATGCCAGTATATAATCCTACCTACTTATAGGTATGTTAAATTTTAACGCTAAATATCTGTTAATGTTAAATTTTAAGGGTAAAAGGATGTTTATTGCCTGGTACTGGATTGTATTAATTGTTCTGGTGGTCGTGGGATATGTTTGCCACATGAAACGCTACTGTAAGGCGTTTCGGCAGGATCGTGATGCGCTAATGGAAATCCGCAATAAATTACTTCGTCGTGATGATGAAGAACGCGTCATGACTAAAGAGCAGGAATAACCGCTTCCTGCCCTCTCTGTTACCCGATCCCCATCGTCTGAAGTATGACCAGACTCAGCCCCATCACCGACATTCCGCACAGAACGCCATAGCTGGGATTGTTGTTGGGATCGATCTCTTTTGCCAGCGGCATCAGTTCATCCACCGACAGCGCAACCATAATGCCGGCGACTGCGGCCATAATCGCCGCCATGACGACAGGTGACACCAGGCTGCCAAGAATTAACCACGCCAGCACGCCGCCCAATATTTCCGCCATTCCGGAAATGCCCGCCCAGAAAATCGCGGTACGTTTAGAACCAGTGGCCGCATAGACCGGCCCGGCGACCGCCAGACCTTCCGGAATATTATGCAGGGCAACCGCCAGCGCGACGCCGAATCCTAACTCCAGGTTACTGCTGGCGGTGACGTAGGTGGCAATCCCTTCAGGGAAGTTGTGCAGACTGATCCCCAGCGTCAGCAGGATGGCGGTACGTTTAATCGAGCCAGGAATCGGCTGCGTTCTTTTTTGCATCAGATCCTGCGGGTGGGCATGTGGAAGCAGACGATCCAAACCAAAATAACCCAGCAGGCCGATGATAAACATGCCGTAGCCCAGAACTGGCGGCATTCCCTTTGTACCCAGCGCGGCGGGCAGCATCTCCATCAAAGAGATCAGCAGCATGATCCCGGCGGCAAATCCGAGCGAAAACGCCAACAGGCGATTAGAGGGCTTTTGCCCCAGTACGCCAAGAAACGCGCCAATGAACGTGGCGGCCCCCGCCAGTAAGGTCAGAATTAAAGGTACTGACATCAATGACTCCTTATACATCTCGCTGACCTTCAAAATAACTGATGATCATCATCATGGTTATCAGAGTTCTTCATTCATCGAAAGAGGGTATTGTAAGACCATCAAAATGACTCCCTGAGTAAGGATATCATCATGTCTTCAATTCGTATGCCAGCATTGTTTTTGGGACACGGCAGTCCGATGAACGTTCTGGAAGATAACCTGTATACCCGCGCCTGGCAGCAGCTTGGGGAGACACTGCCGCGTCCGAAAGCGATTGTGGTGGTGTCAGCCCACTGGTACACCCGAGGTACCGGCGTCACCGCGATGGAAGCGCCTAAGACCATTCATGATTTCGGCGGTTTCCCGCAGGCGTTGTACGACACGCATTATCCGGCGCCCGGCTCACCTGAACTGGCGCAGCACCTGGTTGATTTGCTTGCACCGGTGCCGGTTGTGCTCGACAAAGAAGCCTGGGGCTTTGACCACGGTTCCTGGGGTGTGCTGATAAAGATGTACCCGAATGCCGATATCCCGATGGTGCAGTTGAGTATTGATAGCACCAAACCGGCGGCCTGGCATTTTGAAATCGGGCGTAAACTGGCGGCGCTGCGTGATGAAGGCATCATGCTGGTGGCCAGCGGCAACGTAGTGCATAACCTGCGCACGGCGCGCTGGCACGGCGATAATAACCCGTATCCGTGGGCGACATCGTTCAATGATTTTGTCAAAGCGAACCTGAGCTGGCAGGGACCGGTTGAGCAGCATCCGTTGGTCAATTATCTCGATCACGAAGGCGGCTCATTGTCGAACCCGACACCGGATCACTATCTGCCGCTGCTGTATGTGCTGGGCGCATGGGATGGTAAAGAACCGATGACGATCCCGGTTGATGGTATCGAGATGGGCAGCCTGAGTATGCTGTCGGTACAGGTGGGATGATTAATGCCGGGTAAGGCGAAGCCGCCACCCGGCGTTCTCAATTACTCGACAAAAATATGCGGGTAGAAGCGGGACAGATCCTGAGTGATCAGCGCTCTGTCTTCGCGAATACCGATCCCGGCAGGCTGATCGTTGATCAACCAGCTACCGATCAACATATAACTGTCGCCAAATTTCGGCAGTTGATGAAACTGCTGTACGATCATGCCTTCTTCACCGTACGGTCCTTCCACTGCTTCGATCGTTTTACCGTTCTCGATAATGGAGACGTTTGCGCCTTCACGCGAGAAGATCGGTTTCACGACGAATTTTTCCATCTGCGGATAATCGTCTTCGGCGAAATAAGCGGGAAGCAGGTTCGGATGGTTCGGGAACATTTCCCACAGCAGCGGCAACAGCGCCTTGTTGGAGATAATGCTTTTCCAGGCCGGCTCCAGCCAGCGCACGCCAGCGTCTTCCAGCTTAGTGGA
>NZ_JBFWLF010000133.1:0-11851 GCF_050252275.1 Citrobacter sp.
AACAGGTGGCATAAGCGATCTGACGTAGCGGATCTGGGTAACAAGCATTTGGCGTGACACCAGCCCGGCAACGCCGTGACGGTCATATATCCAGTTTGCTACCGGTCCGGCGCGTCGATTGGCTGTCAGCGCGGTCGTAAAATCATTTTCCAGTTGCCTAAGGGTATAATTCTCGAAAGCGGCCTCCCGATGTGTCAGTGAATTGACGCGCTGATGTATTACCTGGCCCAGAATGACTGCCGGATGCAACGGTAAACGTGCGTAAGAATGAGCTTCACTTTCCAGCAAGTATTTCGCCGGACAAACAGCGAAACTCCCCAGCAGAGAAGGAAGCACCGGATGAGTACGCGATAGAGTCATTTCATTCATTGCATTATCACTCCAGAGATGAGGACGCCTGAGTCCGTAATTTCGCCATTTCAGTCCCCATGCGGCGGGACAACGCAAAAGTATTCGTCGCGTCTACGTCCACCTCATATGAAAATGCCTCAAGTTCGGGGTTTGCAGCAAATGCAGCATCGGGATCCCAGAATGGATGCAGTACGGCGGCCCACCGCCCGTCACCGGTGCGAATCACGGGTATATTCCCCATCACTTTTACGTCACTGTCGCTGTATAGCGAAGCGGCCTCTTTAGCTAATCGTAGGGCATTTTCCGGCCAGTCAGACACGCCCGGAGATGTAAAATCACCGTTCAGCCCGGCGTTATAGGTTTGATCCAGAAGAAGTTGAATAACATCCAGTCCCAGACGCCAGTCCAGCAACCCGTGATACGGCTGGTTTCCGTATCGGTGCAGGCAGTGATAACATCCTTGAAAGCATCGTTCGCGATGATCGGATTGCAGGAACTCAGCCAGCGGGTAAGCCGTTTTGTTATTTAAAATCTTCTTCATGACCTCAAGTATAATGAGAGAACCGGATGCGTCCTTCTGCTGCAGCCGTTCACATAACCCTGAACCATTAACCAGACGATCGGCCATTTGCAGAACTGGTACCGACTTACCGTTTTTCAGCATTTGAACGCGGGGTTCCAGAATTTCAATTTCTTCAGGATCAATATCCAATAGCTCTTTTGATGCATAGTTAACAATGATAAAAGACGCCGAGAGCGCAGCAGCTCTGAATGCCGGAGTTAGAGTGGAATACTGTAGCCGGAGACCCGGCGGGGTTTGGGCAACCATCAGCGCAAGTAGATCAGTCACTTTAGGCGCGGCAAGATAAAATGTGTTTCGGGTTTCTCCCCGATCGTTAAAGCGGTTTTTAACTAACAGGTCGGCCTCAATAATTTGACTATCTATCCAAACCCGGTTAGCCCAAAGCGGCTGGTAGGTCCCCTGCTTTCTGAAAGGGACCGTTAGGCTCCCCTGTGTTGCGCTGAAACCACGCCATGTTTTATCGGTATAAATTCCCCGATTCAGGCGGTGCAGACATGTCTGCGGCTGAAGCTGTATCGCCACATTAACGTCAGGCTCTGGCGTGGCAGAAAAAGTGTAGGCTTCTGCAATTGATACACGACTGGCCGTGGTCAGGATCTGATCAAAATCCTCTTTGGCCGATTTTGGCTCCAGCGTGGTGATAAATCCATAAGGAACATAGCATTGATAGCGCTCTGCCTTATCCATAACGGCACCGCAGATAGTACATTCGGTGGCCAGAGAGTTTGCCGGAGCCCAGATGTTGCACACCGGACAGGCGGTCATTGTTCTGAGTTCACCCGGTTCGCAGGCATTTGAATAAAATGATCGTGGATTTTTTCTGCTCTGTTTAAGCAGTCCACTATAACCTGCTGTAAAGTAGCGTCGTTTATCCTGAACCAGAATTTTTCCGGGGGCAAATTCCTGTATCGCAATATCCAGATCGCGGTCCATGCTGGCGAATTCGATTTCTTTTTCACCTGTGCTGACTGGCCTTGTCAGCAAAAGGCGTGATCGGGTCGGCATGCCATACATTGGGAATTTACCGTGTTCCGCCAACGCTTCTGCCAGTCCTTTCGCCTCCATCGCGCTGTCGTTCAGTACGGCGTTGATATCCTGAATCAGCTGTTCCGGCGTCAAAGGCTGAATAATTTTCTGGAACAAATATGGGTTTTGCTGTGTGCTGGTCCGGGCAAATTCATCGCGCGCCAGGATGGTTGCTTCGATGGCCTGCCGGATTTTTGGCAGCCAGTCCGTTTGGTTTTCTTTCAGCCAGTGCACCGGGAAAAACTCACCATGGTTATCAGGGACGTGTGCGTAGTCGTCAACCGGCCATGGGTGATCGGCTTTTTCCGTTTGCTGCCTTAACCATTTGAATGCCGACACCAGCCAGATTTTTCGTACCAGTCTCTGGCAGATCATTTCCAGCTTTGTGGTCAGAAACGGTGGCGGAGGGAGATCGCCAGTAATTTTTTCCGGGTGGCGGAAGTAGAACAGATCGTGGCTCTTGCTGCGACACGCGGTTAAGACGAATGAAAACGCCTGTCCACGTCGTCCGGCACGTCCGACACGCTGTTGATAATTAAAGCGCTGTGGTGGCATGTTGGCCTGAAAGACCGCGCGTAAATCACCGATATCCACGCCCACTTCCATGGTGGTGGTTACGGAAAGCACATCGACCACGCGAGCTGCCCGGTCAAGGTCTCTATCGGGCGCAAAATCTTTCATTCCTTCCGGTAAAATATCATCGTCGTCGGCAATCAGAATACCTTTAAACCGGCGTAGCCTTGCCGCCGGATTTTCGGTCATTCCAGTCAGTTCCTCTGAGCGCATCCTGTGAATACCAGAAGAATGTGAGAGACGTTTGCCGAGATAGTGTTGCATCTGGAGCGTTTTTGCCTCACTGCACGGCGTTTCTGGTAAAGGAGAGTAGCAACGAGTACAGATTCCCGCGCCGGTGTGCATGTGTATACGCCCACAGCGGGAGCAGCGCCAGACGCGATCTGTAGGTTCCGCCAGGCGAAAATGCATTTTACCAATATCAATAATACCGCCCTGATGACCCGCCAGCTCTAGTCGCCGGAGAAAACTATCAATTAAAGATAAAGGCTCGCCTCCTGAACACTGGCATATCTCCTGTGTAAAACGGTACAGGCGGTTTCTACGATTGACATCGCGCGCTGAACTCCATGGAGTTTCTGGCTTTGTATATTGTGAAGGGGTAACCCGGTATGCGTCCGCCAACACACGAAACATTGCGTCATAAATCGCGAGATGTTCCCGTGAGTCGTTTCCGGTAATGGGAAGGCAGGGATAACCCCAACCGGACTCTTCCAGCGCGAAGTAGGTTTTACTGAATACGCTTTCCCCCACCAGCCGTTTCAGATCGCGTGAAATCTCCTGTCGTGCCACAAGCAGGTTGTCTTCATAGGATGGAAGCGCCTTCCAGCACCACTCCCCCTGCGTGTTTTTTTCAAAGAGTTGTTGCCATGCAAAGGTCAGCGTGCCTTCTTCATGTTTTTCTGGATCGGGAACAGGCGCGATGCCAGTACGATCGGAAGGGTGAATACCTGCATCTACCTGCGCCCTTAACAGCGGGCCAAGCGGTTGACCTGCATCCGGTGATTCAGGTTCGAGGATTTCACGCAGAGGTATGCTGTCAGATTCAGGCTTTGATAATAACCCTCTGATTTTCTTTCGTTCATCAGCAAGTTGATCCAATTCATCCTCTTCCTCATCCGACCTTACGCTGAGGTTAACTAGTGTTTTGTTCCGGTTCTCTATCTCTGCCTGGCGTATTTTTAGTTGGTTATGGGACGGTTTATCAGCCGCAATAGTCTGTAGCGAATGGACAACAATTTCTCGTCTGACGTCGTCATGGTGACCCGATTCCAGATCGAGCGCCGCCCTTGCGGCATCTTGACGACTGTCTGAAAACGTTACCAGTTGCTCACGGTTACCCGATCGCTGTAGTTCCGCCATTAGCGAGCTGGCCAGTAGTTGTGTCGTTTTCGAAAAACCGACGCGAAAGCTACGGATTGGGGAGAGCTTACCTTTGCCGTATTTATAGGACGTACCACACGCCGGACACTGAAAAGGTAGCGCCGTTCCAGGTGACTGGCTGGATGACTGGCCTCTTTCCGAGGAGGCAAATTCACCGGGTTTGACGTAATAGAACCAGCCCGCTATATGGTTTTCCGGTAGCGGTTTTAAGAGCGATACTGGGTGTTGAATAGTGGCGGTAAATGGATCGTAGCTGGCTTTTACCCAAGTACCAAAAGTATTGTCATTATCGCTGTTTAGCTCCTCATTTCCTTTCGGCCAGAAACGTTCGACAACGGGCATAAATAGCGCGTATTCTTCAGCAGATCGGCGTTCTACCATGACTGATTTTGCGTGTTCGGGCAGTTGTTCCGTATCAGGGTCGTTGGGTAAAAGTTCAATTCGACTTTCTGAACCGGAAAAGACCGAAGGTTTACCCCCCCAAAAGAGATTACCGCAACATTCACAATAGAGTAATTCGACACGCCGCGATTTTTTATCTTTGCCGTAACGTAAGCCGGACTCCACGGTAAGATCGCCAAAATATCTTTGATTAATTTCTTGCGCAGATGCAGCGCTAGGGACGGGCAATGGCGCGACATATAACCCCTCAAGAGCGCGCAAAAAAGCATGAGCGCGGAAACGTGGCGCACCGATATCATCAGGAAAGGCATGTGAAAACCATTGCGGCCAATCTCCCTCAGTCGAACGTAACCAGATTAATGCCTGGAGCGCTTTGTCACTATGGGGTTGGGCGTTAAAAAGGCGTGAACTAAGCATTTTGATTGACGTAGCTCTCGGAGAATGATCGTCCGTATAGCAGCCACTTTCAAGCAGGTTGCCCGCCTGTAAAACGACACGTTGCGCTAGTTGTTCTGTAGAGGCTTCACTGGCTGTCATTTCCATGCTGCGGGCGACATTCTGCCAGTGTTGTAATGAGGTAAGTGGTGCTTGCTGTAACTGAAGCACTGCGTGATAAAACGCCTCCCGATCCCCCTGGAAAAGAGACATATTGCCCGGGGGAAGTGGGTCACCTTTAATAATACATTCTCTCCAGTCGTTGGAAGAGGCACCTGCGGGTAATCCCCGCTGACCGAACATCCCCCATAAATATTCGACGCTTTGATCACCTTCAGCACCTTCAACGGGTAAAGAGGCGCTGGAGGCCAGAATGCGCAATTTGTGTCGGTGTTTTTCCTGATCCAGCCCCAGCCGATTGATCAAATGTTTAAGCAAGTAGCTGACTTCAGTACCAGCGGTTCCTCGCTGTAGATGAAGTTCGTCAAGAATAAGATAAAAATAGGCATCAGGATCGCGCTCAATCCACTGTCGGGTTTGCTCAAAAATAGGATCGTCCACCTCGCGAACCAGCATCGTTGAGAGCATGCTGGTGTTGGTGATCAGAATATCGGGCGGTGTCTTTTGCATTTCCCAGCGGCTGAGAACCTCTCCGCCAGCGGTTCGGGGGAAATTAAACGATAATTCGTTATCCTTGTCCTGCTGCGCTTGTCGTACCGCCTCCTGATGGGTCTTTTCCGTTAATTGCATATATTCACGCAGCTCAGTGATTTTTTTAGCCACGCGCTTTTTCTCATTTTTTTCTTCACTGAGTCGGGGATGTTTAAGCCAGCCAGTTACTTTAGTTGCGCTGGTATAACGGCCAAAGAAGATCCGGTTGCCGCCGAAATGCGTATCCATGACATCATGAGCTTCGCTGGAATCCAGCGCCCGTCGCATACGTACCAGTTGATCTTCTACCAAGGCATTCATCGGGTAGAGGATCAGCGCGCGTACCGCTTTCGGACGAGCAGCGGCTTCATGCTCGCGCATGAAGCTGGGCTGTTTATCCGCAACCTTATGCCACCACGGTTGCCAGCACTTCAACGCCGGGCTTTGCGGCCAGCCGGTAGCTTCTTTTGCGATCTGTGCCAGAACAGGCAGTAAAAATGATTCGGTTTTACCGGAACCAGTCCCGGAGGTGACAATGCCCGGTTTCCCTGGCTGTACCCCTCTTTTCAGCATGTCCAGTTGATGGGTATAAAGATTAAAACGTCCCTTAGTTGAATCCGTTTTATTGTGGGGCAGAAGTCCACCTAAACAGAGGTCGATGAATGCCGCCCTTTGTTGCGCATTAAACCCTGGCAACCATGTCTGACCATAAGCATCATTTCGTAATTCGCTGATAGTTAAGCCATAATGCTGATATCGGGGCATCGGTTCAAGAAATAGATCGGCACATAATGTCCCTTGCTGTTCCAGTAACGCTCGCCGTTCAGACTGTATGTCTGATGAATCAATACGGAAGGCTGTTTCAAGGTACGAAATATAAAAATCTCTTATTGATTCAAATGTTTCCAGTGGATTATTCATTATTATTCCTTTGCTTATAACTGGAAAAGGTGCTCAAGTACGCTTGCCGATTCACCGCTAGTCATTTCCTGAACATATGGCCCTAATTCCGGTGCAAGAATGTCAATCGTGGTCGCAATATCTTGTGTTGTACTACGACCGAGACCGTAAGCCAGACGGGCAACGGCTTGCGCTTGTTCATCAGGAAGTAAAGAGAGTAGCGCTGCTTTTAGTGCTTCCCATGGCGCACAAGCCGGGTGCTCTGGCTGGTGGTTGTCCACATAGATTGTCTGCCATAGTTCTGGGGCAATACGAGAAGGCGTGATGTCAGTATTTTGCTCAAATGGCCGTTCATCCGACCATATATTCTCTGCCAGAAACAGAGGTAACTGGTAAGCAAGAGGAGCCTGTAATGGAAACGTGCTTTTCCCGGTGGTGAATGTGAGTAAAAAAAGTATTGGGTGCCGGATGGGCAAATGTCGCAAAGCCTGTCGCCGATCCGTCCAACTGCATGCGGCAGGATGGGGAGTTCTGAATAAACACTCGTGGAGTTCGGGGAGCAGCGTTTCTGGCGGAGTACGGTTAAAACCACGCAATTCAATAATGCTCGCCAGCCCTGCCTCTTGTTGTTGGGTCAAAAAATCGCCCAGTGTCATGGTATGAGTATCGCCGGATAAGCGGATCAGCGTGGGGGAGTTCATTAAATCGCTGAAGCTAAAATGATCGCTATGTACCGATACTTCCCCCCAAACATTACCGGCTAAAAGGTTCGCTAATGAAGCGATAGTCTGTTTTGTCTGTTTTCCCATCAATCCGATCGCGGGTGTGATACTCGCAGTGGCAATCAGGCTGGATAATAAAGATTCACTTAGTCCCGTTGCCTGTGCCTGTTTTTCGATAGCCAATGATAGTTGATGCTTGCGAGTCAGGATGCTCACCTCTGCTAATGGGAAATTAGAATTTACTGATTCGGCTACAGGTTCTGGTGTTATCCGTTGTTGGACAGGTTGTTCCTGCGCTGTTTCATTTTTGATAATCGCCCGCAGTAGCGCTGTCTGGGCTAGCGTTTCCACTCCCGCTTGAGATGCGGCTTCGAAGGTCTTTTTAATCCGTTGTTCCAGCTCATTTTCTTGCTGACGTAGTGCTTTATTAATTCGATCGGTCTCTTTTTTCAGTTTTTTCTTCTGATCGGCTATTTCATTTTCAAGCTGGATTTTCTTTTCAGATAATACCATTATTGATTGTTTAATCTGATACTGTTCGTCTTCGTAACGAGTCAGTATTTCCTGTTTCTCAATATTAATTTGCGCCTCAACCTCAGGTAAAGCCAGTAACTGTTGAGTCGTATCATTAAGAAAGGATCTTGTATCTGCTATCTGTTCCAGATGAGATACTGCACGAAGATAGGATGCCTCATTATCAGATTCATGTTCAGCAATAAAATGGGTTAAGTTTTGTAGCTGCCCTTTACTGAATTGAGGGAAGTCTTTTGCTGAATCAGTTCGTTTAAGCAGGCGTTTGATCCACGTAGTAGCTTCAGCACAATCATACTTTTCACTCACCTGAGGGAGTTCAGTGATCACCGTGAGGGCATGAGAACCAAGTAATGTCTGAGGAACCTGACGATAACTCTCCAGCGGCATATCAAAGTCATATTTTTTAGGATCAGACAAGTCACCCGGTAATCTCAGGGATACTCCATCACTTAGCTGAAAAATGACCGACGTATCGTTTTGCGGTTGGTAGCTGGTGAGTAACCACTCTCTGACAGTATCAGGTTCATCAGAGGCATGAGGCAGCGCGACGACAGGATAAACGCGCGACAGGTAGTCAGTAATGACATACTGCGCGGGTTTATCAGACGGCTGATATCGGGCTTTCCATATTGCAATTTCACCCCGAGTAAATTTTTTGCTGAAATGATTCTCAAAACCAATGGCTTCACCACCATGAGGGAAAAGATCTTTTACCAGTTCCTCCGGGAGGTCTCGTAGGTTGCCATTAATTAATAGACTAATCGGCGTTACAAAAAAAGCGCCGGACGCGGTTAACGCTAACACTTTTCCAATGAACATAACTTCGTCCATCGAACTGTCGATTTCTTTGGAAACAACGGGAGGAGCCTGTATTACACTGGTACCATCCATTTTTTTAAGGTCGTGACTGGCTTCAAACTGATCGATAAGTTCACCCAATTTTCGCGCCAGCGGTAAAGAATGTTCTGATAGCTTTGTCCGCCATCGATTATCGGCTGTACGCGTTCCCCTAAGTGCGTCAACCAATCCCCCAACAAACAGTGGAATAGTGCGCTCTGGCATAGAAATTTCTTTACCCTGACTAATTAAGGCACATTGTTCAATGTCTTCGTCAGTGAAATTAATTGTCAAGGAGTCAGAAACACCATGTTGGGGTAAATCAATTTCTTCACCATTCAGGAATTTCGTTATAATTTCAGGGCAGTCAGAAGAAATATAGAATCCCAGAATGGTGCGCCATAACGGTTTACAGAGTTCAATATCTTCTGCATTACTTTCTGCTTCTAACAGATCTCTAAGAACAATTTGTGGGTCATTTTGTTCAGAAAACGTTAAATTTTCACGAAGCCAATCAGACACAACAGGTTTGGCCTTAGGTGGTAACGTACGGAGAAAATGTAACCTTTTCTCCGGTCCTTTCGGTAAATTATCCGCTTTAGCGCCATTTCTGGTGAGTCTTTGCTTGCACTCTTGCAAGCATCTGATCAATTCATGAGATTCTGTACCGAAGTAGTACATTTGGCCCAGCCGGTCGCTGATAATATTTTTCTTTTTAGCCATCTTAAACGTTCTCCTTACCACCTGATTCTGTAAAATTACTGTAAGGTTTTGCGCAACTTGCGTGTTGTCAGCGCTCTGTTCCGTCGTGCCAACGCTCGTTGACAGGAGGGGAAGGTCATTACATTGTCCCAGAGTGGAACTTTCCCCCCTGCAAATAAGTAACCACCGTTATCTGTTATCGACAAGCATCCATGGGCAACATGGATCCACCACTGTAAAACGGAGGGCGGTAACGCAATAATTTTCGTTGACCAGCACCAGCCACTATCGCCTTTTTGCACACCAACCGTTTCTCCTGAACATATCATCTGAGCCATTAAGGCCCAGGAGAAGCTATCGGTTTGCCAGTATCCAGCATTCTGCCTAATAAAATAACGATAACGCTGTTTTTCCTGACACCGTATCAATAGATTATTTGCCGTTTGAGTAATCCGCTGTTCTTCTGACCATTGGTATTTTTCAGCTTGCCATAGCGACACATGGAGATCCGGGGGTAAAGCCGGGGTAAACTGCATTTGAGACATCGGTAGCAATACTCCGCTCAAAGCATTTACGGGGAAATCGTCGTGATTAACCAAACGTAACCCAAACTGTTCAATGAAAGCATGGACACGCTCTCTGGCTGACAGATGCAATTCAATACAACCCATTGAACAGCCGTTATCCTCAACTAACCGACGCCCTATTCGCTCACCGTTATTAAGTGCTTCTTGTAGAAGATTACGTTCACTTTTTGTAAACATCCCCAGAATTCGGGCAACAATTCCCTGCTCAGTGACATCAACGGAAATGGTTCTTTCAGCCAATGAGACTAACGAATATGGCGCATGACGTCGTTGTACTACACAAAGCCACCCAGCGGCAAAGAGCATGCGACGCAATTGCCATTCGGGTATCCTCGTTACCTGTGATACCGGTTCAATATGTTTTTTTAATTCACCAAAAGGCAATGTGCTACGGCGTTGAAAACGCAAGGCCAGCGCTTCAGCGATCCAGTCAAATGCTGCGGGTATATTATGTAATTCAGTATATTGACATGTTACAGGAAAGCCATTTTCATACTGCCATAACATCTGAGCACCACTCAATGGCGTTATTTCTTCGCGTTTCAGTGGGGGGATCACTGCCGTATCCCCTAACGCCATTAATACTCCCGATGGTCCATCAGTCAGCCAATCATGTGGCTCTGAAATTTTACAATAAGTGGCGTAAGGCGCATGATCTAACACGTGCACATCAAAATTTACTGGGATATCTGAATGCGCTAACGTAAGTTCGTAGCGACAAAATGCCTGACCAGATATTTCCATCAACTCCTCTGGTGGAATGAATAATCCTTCAGCTCCCTGAGATAGCGAGCCATGAGTTAATTCTTCTCCGTCTTTATTGCTGATGACATAGCATCCTCTTAGTACTTCAGGCATATGAATTATCGGTGTACTGGCAGGGTTAAGCAGTATAGCCTGTCCAAATCGTGCTGCACCTGACATACGAGGTCGAGCAGGCTGCCATCCCTGTATTAGAAAACGACGGGCTTCTTCTGGTAACAAACGGGCAATCTTATCCAGCGTTTGCCTGCCAACTTTATCGGAAGAAACTATCGACCATTTGGTAGATTTAATATCCCGACGTTGTACTCTTTCGCCAACCTTCTTCAAGACAGTGAAAACACTGTCTGCATATGTATGATGAAGTATTAAATAGGTTGGAGAATCTTCATAATATTCTCCTTCTGAACTAATATGACAAAAATCATCACGAAAAAGCGGTAAACACCCAGACCGTAGTGCGACTCCCACTCGTGATTTATAGAAATAACCCTTCCGTTTTTTTAATAATAAATCCAAGGAATTTAATGTGGTGCCTATGTCTCGTTCGTAATATATATTATTATAGTTCTCTATTTCATTAGGCAAGGAGTAATAATGCTGGATTTCTGAGGCTGTAGCAGCAGCGTCATCCATAAGAAGATAAATCTCCGGATTACCTGAATCATTAAACTCCATGTGAATACAATACTTACCATTCTCTTTGAGTTGTTCTCTCTCCGTATGTACAGTGATATCACGAACAGCGCCCCAAAAAGGAGAGTCATAAGCCTGCTGCATGGCAGCCTTTGAAAGTAATGTTCTGAACTCAATAAACTCTTGGTTAAAAACCTCGCTAAAATAAGATATATATTGATGTACTACCTTATTAACTGATTCAAAAGTTGAATAGTTATCTAGTTTATTATCGATGAGAATATTCCGTAAAAAGACCTCATCTTTGTAGCAGGGAAAAGCAATTCTCTTGGAATACCCAATCAATCTTTCATGCTTTGATGGCCTTGGCAAGATTAAACGGGTACAGTTTTGTCTTTTACTACTCCATCTTTCTAACCTTTCCCATAAGTTGGGTAATTCAGTAAAAACAAATTTTTTATTTTTATCAAAGCCAAGCAGCAAAGAAAATCGAACCCGAAAATCCCCTTCGTCATGTGTTTCATCATCAGCACTGGCAGCAAGTAATGTTAAATATAAAACGGCAAAATAAGTAGGGTATCCTTTTATTTGCGCTAAAATGTCTAATCGCGACTCATCTCTGAGAGCATCCTGGATTTTAGACGCTTTTTTTCCAAACGAAATCAGGAAACTTCGCTTAGCATCCTCTTTGCTACGTGGACCTGCAAGTTGCTCAAAAATGCGGCCCGTAGTATCAATTCGGCTTAAAGTCGAGCCCGTATGCGAAG
>NZ_JBFWLF010000134.1:0-11719 GCF_050252275.1 Citrobacter sp.
GTGATTGTCGCAACAGAAAAATGGCTGATAATAAAAAAGGCAGATTGCTCTGCCTTTTTTACCAGGAATTATCTGAGTAGAGCGTTTATTTCAACTCTTCAGCTTCCGGCAATGTAACGTTAAGTTCGAGAATGGAAATATCGCCGTCCTTTTGTTCAAGCTGAACGGTGACCATTTCCGGATCAATTTGTACATACTTACAAATGACCTCAAGAATATCTTTACGCAACTGCGGTAAATAATGCGGTTCAGCGTCACTACGACGACGCTCAGCAACGATAATCTGCAATCGCTCTTTCGCGATGTTCGCTGTACTCTTTTTCCGCGAGAGAAAAAAATCCAGTAATGCCATAACTTATCCTCCGAACAGGCGTTTGAGGAAACCTTTCTTCTCTTCGTCAATGAAGCGGAAAGGACGTTCTTCTCCCAACAGACGGTCTACCGTATCGGCATACGCTTTACCTGCGTCTGCATTGATGTCCAGAATGACCGGTTCGCCCTGGTTAGAGGCGCGCAGAACAGACTGATCTTCCGGGATAACTCCGACGAGTTTAATGCGCAGGATCTCCAGCACATCTTCCATACTGAGCATGTCGCCACGGTTAACACGGCCTGGGTTGTAGCGCGTCAACAGCAGATGTTCTTTAATCGGATCTTCACCGTTTTCGGCACGGCGCGATTTAGACGCCAGAATACCCAGGATACGGTCAGAGTCGCGTACCGAGGAGACTTCCGGGTTGGTGGTGATAATCGCTTCGTCAGCGAAATAGAGCGCCATTAGCGCGCCGGTTTCAATCCCCGCAGGGGAGTCGCAAACGATAAACTCGAAATCCATTGCTTTCAGATCGTCGAGAACCTTTGCCACGCCTTCACGCGTTAATGCGTCTTTATCGCGCGTCTGAGAGGCCGGAAGAATAAAGAGATTCTCAGTGCGCTTGTCCTTGATGAGCGCCTGATTGAGTGAAGCATCACCCTGAATGACGTTGACGAAATCATAAACAACCCGACGCTCACACCCCATAATCAGATCGAGGTTACGCAGGCCGATATCAAAATCAATAACGACAGTTTTCTTTCCCTTCTGGGCCAAACCAGTAGCGATGGCCGCGCTGGAGGTGGTCTTGCCAACGCCCCCTTTACCCGAAGTAACTACAATAATGCGTGCCATAGAAATTCCTTGTTAAAAAGGGATCAATTCAACGGTTGAACTGTCAAAGCGTTATCTGCTAACTGCAGACGCGCCGCTTTGCCATAAAATTCTGCTGGGATTTTATCACTCAGCCAGTAAACACCTGCGATAGACACCAGTTCTGCCGTCAGATGGGTACAAAAAATTTGCGCATCCCGGTCACCACTTGCCCCTGCCAGCGCGCGACCTCTCATCATGCCATAGACATGAATATTGCCATCGGCGATCAGCTCAGCGCCAGCACTGACGTGACTTGTAACAATCAGATCACATTGTGGTGCATAAATGCGTTGACCGGAACGAACGGGTATATCAATAAATCGCGTTTTTGTGACGGGAGTAGCGTTTTGCACTACAACGGCGGGAGCAATGGGTTCAGCCGGAGCGGAACGCGCCATTTTCTCTTTACCTTCAGTGAGTAAAGGAAGGCCCATTTTGTCGATTTCAGCTTTGAGCCGGGCATCTTTACAACCGCTGACGCCAACAATACGCAATCCCGTCGACGCCACCACCTTCTGCAACTGCGGCCAGTTTACCGGCGCATCAAGGCTACTGACATTCACTACCACAGGAGCATGTTTTAAAAAAGCAGGAGCCTGAGCGATTTTATCTTCTAACGCCTGACGAATAACCTCGGGTTCTGCTTCATGTAAATGAACCACTGATAAGGTGAAGCTACTGCCTTTAAGTTCGATGGGCGTGTTTGACATCCTGGCCTTACTCAATTTGCTATTTATCATCCCCGATGTGGAGTGATATTCCGAAGTCCAGAAGGCATGTTATAGTCACTATTATATTGAGGCAAGTCGCCATCCGTTTAATTCAGAGTAAAATGTATGTTTTGTGTGATCTACAGAAGTGCTAAGCGTGACCAGACCTATTTGTATGTCGAAAAAAAAGACGATTTCTCACGTGTGCCTGAAGAACTGATGAAAGGATTTGGTCAACCACAGCTGGCAATGATATTGCCGTTAGATGGTAGCAAAAAGTTAGTCAACGCCTCGCTGGATAAAGTAAAACAAGCCTTAACGGAGCAGGGATATTATTTACAACTGCCTCCGCCGCCCGAAGATTTATTGAAGCAACATCGTTTCAACGCCTCACAAAACAATCCAGAAACCGATAAATAAACGGTACCCGGCGTCATACCTGTCGGTGCCATTCCTGAAGTCAACGATGACAAATTAGGGGAAAATGAATGTATCAACATCATAACTGGCAGGGTGCGCTGCTTGATTACCCGGTAAGCAAAGTGGTGTGCGTGGGGAGCAACTACGCCAACCACATCAAGGAAATGGGCAGCGTCACGCCGGATGAGCCGGTGCTGTTTATCAAGCCGGAAACCGCCCTGTGCGATTTGCGCCAGCCGCTGGTCATTCCGACGGATATGGGCTCGGTGCACCATGAAGTCGAACTGGCGGTATTGATCGGCGCGACGCTGCGTCAGGCGACCGAAGAGCATGTTCGTAAGGCTATCGCTGGATATGGCGTGGCGCTCGATCTGACGCTGCGTGATATCCAGGGCAAAATGAAGAAAGCCGGGCAGCCCTGGGAGAAGGCAAAAGGATTCGATAATTCATGCCCGTTATCCGGATTCATTCCGGTCGCAGAATTTAACGGCGATCCGCAGGCGACGCCGCTGGGTCTGACGGTCAATGGCGAGGTTCGCCAGCAGGGTACAACGGCGGATATGATCCATAAAATCGTCCCCTTAATCGCCTACATGAGCAAATTCTTTACCCTCAAAGCGGGTGACGTCGTGCTGACCGGCACCCCGGAAGGCGTCGGACCGCTCGCCAGCGGCGACGAGCTGGTGGTCAATTTTAACGGTCACACCCTGACAACCCGCGTCCTGTAACGCCTGCTTGCCGCCTTTTTAGGCGGCAAAACTTGCATCAACGTGCCAGACTGGTTATAAGGTGCAGCTTTATAGCAATGGCGGATACCCTGATGAGCGATTTACCTTTCTGGCAACGTAAAACCCTGGATGAAATGACCGATGCCGAATGGGAGTCGTTATGTGATGGCTGCGGTCAGTGCTGCCTGCATAAGCTGATGGACGAGGATACCGACGAGATTTATTTCACCAACGTCGCCTGCCGCCAGCTCAACATCAAAACCTGCCAGTGTCGCAATTACGAACGTCGGTTCGAGTACGAGCCTGACTGTATCAAGCTAACGCGTGATAACCTGCCCACCTTTGAATGGTTGCCGATGACCTGCGCCTATCGTCTGCTGGCGGAAGGGAAAGGACTGCCTGAATGGCACCCGCTGCTGACGGGGTCGAAAGCGGCAATGCACGGCGAGCGAATTTCGGTGCGTCACATTGCGGTAAGAGAGTCAGAAGTCCATGACTGGCAGGACCATATTCTCAACAAACCGTCATGGGCGGACTAAACCGCCCGGTCTGATTTCAGGCTAACGGCAAAAAAAACGCTCCCGGTTGGGAGCGTCAGACTGCTGCAAAGAAGGAAAAAACGTGGTTTTTCCTTCTTTGTGGTTATCAGCCGAAAATCAATGAATTGATTTTCCTGGTTTTTAATGAGGTGATCTTTGCTTGTCCGGTATCGGGATGAAATAAGTCATCGCTCTCACGCTCCCGGTTGGGAGCGTCTGAGATTAACGACCGAACAGATCGCGTCTTTTCGGTTTAAGCGGCTGAGCAATCAGCACCAGAACCGCGACGACCAGATAGGCAACGAAAATGCCTAATAGCCATTGCGGCATTTCCAGAGATAAAAATTCCCACTGACGCTCGGCGCAATCACCAGAGGCGACAAACACCTGTGGCAACCATTTGTCCAGTGGCAACCAGGCAGGGAAGCGAGCCATGAAATCACAGGTCATGAACGGGGAAGGGTGTAACTGGATCATGGTATGTTCCCATGTCAGTTGAACCCCACGCCAGGCACTGTAGATCCAGATAATCAACGCCACATAGCGCAACGGTGTTTTAGGCGCAATAGCCCCAACCAGACCGGCCCCCATGACGCCAAACAGCGCACAGCGTTCGTAGATGCACAGTACGCACGGCTTAAGCAGCATAACGTGCTGAAACCACAGCGCGACCAGTTCAAGCGCTAAGGCAGTAAAAGCCATCAATAACCACGCGCCCCGACCCCGTGAGCACTGGTTCAAATATCGCAACATAATAATTTCCCTGCAACATGCGTAGACACGGCAGTGTAAACCAATTCGATTACCGCGCCACCAGGAGAAACTCAAATATTGTGTAATTGGAGAAATATCACGCAAAAAGGCAAACCGGGCAGTGAAATGCCCGGTTAGTTGTTATGAAAGTGTAGCTAACCAACCGGTTTGCATCATCCACTCGGTCATTGGCGTCAGGGTAAACTCGACGCACAGCAGACCGACGAGCGTCAGCACGATGGTATAGGGCAGCGCCATCCAGACCATCCGACCATAGGAGAGGCGAATCAGCGGTGCCAGTGCGGAGGTGAGCAGGAACAGGAATGCCGCCTGACCGTTCGGCGTCGCCACGGATGGCAGGTTTGTCCCGGTGTTGATCGCAACGGCTAACAGCTCGTATTGCTGCAGGGAGATCGCACCACTTTCCATGGCCGCTTTGGCCTCGTTAATGTAGATAGTACCGACGAAAACATTATCCGAGATCGACGAGAGCAGGCCGTTGAAGAGATAGAACAGCGTCAGTTGCGCGTGCTCTGAGGCCTGCAATACGTATTGAATAATCGGCGAAAAGAGATGTTGGTCGATAATCACCGCGACAATGGAGAAAAAGACCGTCAGCAGCGCGGTGAATGGCAGAGATTCGGTGAACGCCTTGCCAATGGCATGTTCATCCGTCACGCCGGTCAGCGACGTTGCGAGGATAATCACGGAGAGGCCAATCAGTCCCACTTCCGCCAGATGCAGCGCCAGGGCAATCACCAGCCAGACGCCGATAATCGCCTGCACAATCAGTTTTACTCTGTCCTGACGTGAACGCTGATGGCGGCTCTGATCGTCAAACTGCTGCAAGACGTCACGCACTTTTTCCGGCAGTGTTTCGCCATAGCCAAACCAGCGCAGTTTCTCAACCAGTACACAGGTGAGCAGGCCGCAAATCAGTACCGGAACGGTAACAGGCGACATCCGCAGGAAGAAGTCGCCAAAGTGCCAGCCAGCGGCTTTGGCGATGATCAGGTTCTGCGGCTCACCCACCATCGTCATCACGCCGCCCAGAGCGGTACCCACCCCGGCATGCATCATCAGACTGCGCAAAAAGCCGCGGAATTGCTCAAGCACTGTTTTGTAGTGTTGATCAATGTGACTGTCATCCAGGATGTCGCTATCATCGCCGCGGGAAGAGGCCACGCGGTGATAAATGCCGTAGAACCCGACGGCGACGCTGATCACTACCGCTACCACGGTCAGTGCGTCAAGGAAGGCGGAAAGGAAGGCCGCCGCCACACAAAACGCCAGCGACAGCAGCATTTTAGAACGAATGCTCAGCAGCAGCCGGGTAAAAATAAACAGCAACAGCTGCTTCATAAAATAGATGCCCGCGACCATGAACATCAGCAGCAGTAAAACTTCCAGATTGTTTGCCACCTCTTCGCGAACATGCGCGGCGCTGGTCATCCCGATGATAACTGCTTCAATGGCTAACAAACCGCCCGGTAGCAGTGGATAACACTTCAGCGCCATCGCCAGCGTGAAGATGAATTCCGCCACCAACAACCAGCCCGCAACAAACGGGTTGATGATGAAAATCAGTGGATTAACTATCAGGAAGATCAGTAGCGCAAGCTTGTACCAGTCTGGCGACTGGCCTAAAAAGTTGCGCCAGAGCGCGCGGCCCCATGAGAGTTCCATTATGGTTTCCCTTACCTTATTTATTGAAATGATGTTTTTATGGTTAGCGACAAAGAGTAACGGTCAGTCTGAATACAGGCAAGCCTTTCACCCCAGACAGCCAGCGTTATCAAGAAAATGAAGCCTTGATCCACTTTTTCTTCGTTGTGTCTCCTATCGGGCATGTAACCCGTCTGGTATGATGAGTGTAACTATGTTTTGCTGTGTAATGGAAATCTCACTATGGTCATTAAGGCGCAGAGCCCGGCGGGTTTCGCGGAAGAGTACATCATTGAAAGTATCTGGAATAACCGCTTCCCTCCTGGCACTATCTTGCCTGCAGAACGAGAACTCTCCGAACTGATTGGGGTGACACGTACCACTTTACGTGAAGTGCTGCAGCGCCTGGCGCGAGACGGTTGGTTGACCATTCAGCATGGCAAACCGACGAAGGTGAATAATTTCTGGGAAACCTCCGGACTGAATATTCTTGAAACGCTGGCGCGTCTCGATCACGAAAGCGTCCCGCAGTTGATCGACAATCTGCTGTCGGTGCGGACCAACATCTCCACCATCTTCATTCGTACCGCGTTTCGTCAGCATCCTGACAAAGCGCAGGAAGTGCTGGCGACCGCGCAGGAAGTGGCCGATCACGCCGATGCGTTTGCCGATCTCGATTACAACATTTTCCGTGGTCTGGCATTTGCCTCCGGCAACCCGATTTATGGTCTGATCCTGAACGGCATGAAAGGGTTGTATACCCGCATTGGTCGTCACTATTTTGCCAATCCGGAAGCGCGCAGCCTGGCGCTGGGTTTCTACCATAAGCTGTCGCAACTGTGCCTGCAGGGCGCGCACGATCAGGTGTACGAAACGGTGCGTCGTTACGGTCACGACAGCGGCGAAATTTGGCACCGGATGCAGAAAAACCTGCCTGGCGATTTAGCCATTCAGGGCCGCTAAAAACGAACCCCCTCACGATGAGGGGGTTTTTGTTTACAGGCTGTTCATTCTGGGGGGGCAGCGCTCCAGCAGTTCCACGCTTCCGTCCTCGTTTTGCTGTTCCAGCAACACATCAAATCCCCACAGCCGATGCACATGCTTGAGCACCTCTTTGCGGCCTTTATCCAGCGGCGCGCGATTATGCGGAATATAGCGCAGGGTGAGGGAACGATCGCCCCGCAGATCCACGTTCCAGACCTGAATATTCGGCTCTACGTTGCTCAGATTATATTGCGACGAGAGGCGGTTGCGGATTTCGCGGTAGCCTTCTTCGTTATGAATGGCAGAGATTTCCAGATAGTTATGCCGATCGTCATCCAGCACTGTAAAGAGGCGAAAATCGCGCATCACCTTCGGCGACAGGAACTGGCTGATGAAGCTCTCATCTTTGAAGTCGCGCATGGCAAAATGCAGCGTTTCCAGCCAGTCGGAACCGGCGATATCCGGGAACCAGTACTTATCTTCTTCCGTCGGCGACTGGCAGATGCGCTTGATGTCCTGGAACATAGCGAAACCCAGTGCGTAAGGGTTTATGCCGCTGTACCACGGGCTGTTATAAGGCGGCTGGAACACCACGTTGGTATGGCTGTGTAAAAACTCCAGCATAAAACGTTCGGTGACTTTCCCCTCGTCATACAGGTGGTTCAGGATGGTGTAATGCCAGAACGTGGCCCAGCCCTCGTTCATCACCTGCGTCTGTTTCTGCGGATAAAAATACTGACTGACTTTGCGCACGATGCGCAGGATCTCGCGCTGCCATGACTCCAGCAGTGGGGCATTTTTTTCCATAAAGTAAAGCAGATTTTCCTGCGGTTCTGAGGGATAGCGCCGCGCTTCGGCAATCGTCTTCTCTTCCTCTTTTTTCGGCAGGGTACGCCACAGCATGTTCACCTGGCTTTGCAGATACTCTTCACGACTCTGTTGGCGGGCCTTCTCCTCCTGGAGGGAGATTTTCTGCGGGCGTTTATAGCGATCAACGCCGTAGTTCATCAGCGCGTGGCAGGAGTCGAGCAATCGCTCAACCTCGTCCACGCCGTATCGCTCTTCGCACTGAGTGATGTAATTACGCGCGAAGATCAGGTAATCAACAATGGAGCTGGCATCAGTCCAGCTGCGGAACAGATAGTTATTTTTGAAGAACGAGTTATGTCCGTAACAGGCGTGCGCCATCACCAGCGCCTGCATGGTAATGGTGTTCTCCTCCATCAGGTATGCAATACACGGGTTGGAGTTGATCACAATCTCATAGGCCAGCCCTTGCTGACCGTGCTTGTACAGTCGTTCGGTCTCGATGAATTTTTTACCAAACGACCAGTGAGGATAGTTAATCGGCATTCCGACGCTGGAATATGCATCCATCATCTGCTCGGAGGTGATGACCTCAATCTGGTGCGGGTAGGTATCCAGTCTGTAGAGTTTCGCCACCCGGTCTATTTCCGCCAGATAGACATCCAGCAGATCAAACGTCCAGTCGGGTCCATCGCTCAAGCGTGTGGTGTCCTTGTTCATGGAATCAATCGTAGCCATTCGCGCACCCTCATTGTTGGCGGCACTCTCTGTGTGGAGCACCTCATTTCAAGCATAGAACACCCGGTTAAAAACCGTGTCAGTGAAGAAATATTTTCTTTGCGATTTCCGCTGGTCGACTCGCCAGATTACGGGGTGGTCACGATATTTTCTGCTGGATAAAAATAACCCACAGCATGAGATGCCAAAGCAGGGAGTTCATTGCTCTGCCTGCTATATGTGAGATGTGTCACCATAAAAAAGCCATATGTTGAATAATATTTTCATCTGGGTTATCAAGATGTAATTAGATGATTGTTCTTTTACTGTTACTGTTAACGGAGTGGCTATGCGAGTTGTCATACTGGGAAGTGGCGTCGTTGGCGTGACCAGCGCCTGGTATCTGAGTCAGGCTGGACATGATGTTACCGTTATCGATCGTGAACCCGGCCCGGCGCTGGAGACCAGCGCGGCGAATGCGGGGCAGATCTCTCCGGGCTATGCCGCGCCCTGGGCTGCGCCGGGTGTACCGCTGAAAGCGATTAAATGGATGTTCCAGCGCCATGCGCCGCTGGCCGTTCGTCTTGACGGGACACAGTTCCAGCTAAAGTGGATGTGGCAGATGCTGCGCAACTGCGACACCAGCCACTACATGGAAAACAAAGGGCGGATGGTACGTCTGGCGGAATACAGCCGTGATTGCCTGAAAGCGCTACGTGCGTCGACCGGTATCCAGTATGAAGGGCGGCAGGGCGGGACGCTGCAACTGTTCCGTACCGCGCAGCAGTATGAGAACGCCACGCGCGACATCGCCGTGCTGGAAGACGCCGGTGTGCCGTATCAGTTGTTGGAAGCCAGTCGACTGGCGGAAGTCGAGCCGGCGCTGGCGGAAGTGGCGCACAAACTGACCGGCGGCTTGCGTCTGCCGAATGACGAAACCGGCGACTGCCAGCTCTTTACCCAGCGTCTGGCGCAGATGGCCGAACAGGCGGGCGTCAAATTCCGCTTCAACACACCGGTGGATAAACTGCTCTGCGAAGGCGAACAGATTTACGGCGTGAAATGTGGGGATGAGATCGTTAAAGCCGATGCGTACGTCATGGCGATGGGGTCTTACTCCACGGCGATGCTGAAAGGGATTGTCGATATTCCGGTCTATCCGCTGAAAGGCTATTCGCTGACGATTCCGGTGGCGGAAGAGGACGGCGCGCCGGTTTCGACTATTCTTGATGAAACTTACAAAATCGCCATTACCCGTTTTGACCAGCGCATCCGCGTGGGGGGGATGGCGGAAATTGTCGGTTTCAATACCGAACTGCTCCAGCCGCGTCGGGAAACGCTTGAGATGGTGGTGCGCGATCTCTACCCGCGCGGGGGGCATGTTGAGCAGGCGACATTCTGGACCGGTCTGCGGCCAATGACGCCGGACGGTACGCCCGTTGTGGGACGTACCCGCTTCAAAAATCTGTTGTTAAATACCGGACACGGTACGCTGGGATGGACGATGGCCTGTGGTTCAGGGCAGTTGCTGAGCGATATATTGTCAGGTCGCACGCCCGCCATTCCGTATGACGATTTGAGCGTGGCGCGCTACCACGCAGGCTTTACGCCTTCACGTCCCCAACATCTGCACGGCGCACATAACTAAGAAGGACGAGAGATGACCCGCCCTATACTGGCCAGCCTTGACCTGCAGGCGATGAAACAAAACCTGAGCATTGTGCGTCAGGCCGCACCGGACGCCCGCGTCTGGTCAGTGGTGAAAGCCAATGCTTATGGACACGGCATAGAACGTATCTGGAGTGCGCTGGGCAACACCGACGGTTTTGCCCTGTTGAATCTGGAAGAGGCGGTCACCCTGCGTGAGCGCGGCTGGAAAGGGCCGATCCTGATGCTGGAAGGTTTTTTCCACGCTGAAGATCTGGAACGGTATGACACCTGGCGTCTGACCACCTGCGTGCACAGCAACTGGCAGCTCAAAGCGATCCAGAATGCGAAGCTTAAGGCGCCGCTGGATGTCTATGTGAAGGTTAACAGCGGCATGAACCGCCTGGGATTCCAGCCGGAACGGCTGCAAACCGTCTGGCAGCAACTGCGCGCGATGCCGAACGTCGGTGAAATGACGCTGATGTCGCATTTTGCCGACGCTGAGCACCCTGACGGGATCCACAATGCAATGGCGCGCATCGAGCAGGCTGCGGAAGGGCTGGATTGCCGGCGTTCGCTGTCAAACTCCGCGGCCACGCTGTGGCATCCTGATGCACATTTTGACTGGGTACGCCCGGGCATTATTCTCTATGGCGCTTCGCCGTCAGGTCAGTGGCGCGATATCGCCAATACCGGACTGAAGCCAGTGATGACGCTGAGCAGCGAAATCATTGGTGTACAGACACTAAAAGCGGGAGACCGCGTCGGCTATGGCGGACGTTATACCGCCAGAGGCGAGCAACGTATTGGTATCGTGGCGGCTGGCTATGCGGATGGCTATCCGCGCCATGCGCCGAGCGGCACGCCGGTGCTGGTGGACGGTGTCCGGACCACGACGGTGGGAACAGTGTCAATGGATATGTTGGCGGTGGATTTGACGCCATGCCCGCAGGCGGGCATCGGAACGCCGGTGGAGCTGTGGGGCAAAGAGATCAAAATTGACGACGTGGCGCAATCAGCTGGAACGGTGGGTTATGAGCTGATGTGTTCGCTGGCGTTGCGCGTTCCTGTTGTGACGGTGTAACTTTTTTGGTATTGCCGGATGCCGGCGCGATGCGCCTGATCCGGCCTACAGCACACGCTACGCGGCGTCTCAGTAGGCCAGATAAGCGCCGGTAGAGTCACTATTCTTCGTCTTCATCCCCGGCAACGCGGACACCGACTTTGCGCACCTGATTATCCTCTTTTTCGGCAACCGTCCAGATCATCCCGGCAAATTCGACCTGGTCGCCGACGACCGGGGCGGCACCCAGCAGTTGCTGAACAATTTCCCCCAGCGTTTGCTGCTTATCGCGGTACTCCGTTCCGTTATCCAGACCATAAATCAGCGCCACATCGGCATACTTGGCGTTGGCTTCGAGAATAAAGTCGCCGAAGAAGCGCTGATCCAGCGCCACCGGCGGCGACTGGCTGAACAATTTGCCCAGCGCCGGGAGATCGCGTTCACGCCCGATGACGCACAGCACATCGCCTTCACGCAGACGAGTGCTGCCGGTGGGA
>NZ_JBFWLF010000135.1:0-11623 GCF_050252275.1 Citrobacter sp.
TGCCCCACGTCGCCAGCAGCGTTTCCAGTGGACGTCCGTAAAGATGGCGGATCACCCCGCGTTCCAGAATCATTCCCGCGCCTGCGGTAAACATAAAGGCAACCGGCAAGGCAACCAGCGGATAAATGGCCAGCCACTGTGGGACAAACTGCGCCATCGCCTGTTGCTCCATCCACGTACAGTAAGCCCCGAGCATCAGCATTTCGCCGTGCGCCATGTTGTTCACTCCCAACAGGCCGTAGGTGATCGCCAGACCGAGCGCCGCCAGCAGCAGCACCGATCCAAGCGACAGCCCCATAAACGCCTGTCCAAGCAGATCGCCAATCGCCATTCGCTGTTGGATACGCGCCAGGCTGTCACTGGCCACCGCGCGCACGCTGGCATCCGGTTCATGCGCTTTGTCAGTAAACGGTTGCAGGCGTGCCTGCATTTCCGGATCGCTGGAGTCGCCCAACAGCATGATCGCCTGACGGCGAATCTCCGCCGATGGACTGGCCAGTTGCAGGTTAGCCAGAACGCGGGTCAGGCGTGATTTCACCTCCGCATCAGTTTCCTGTGCCAGGCGCTGTTGGATAAAAGGCAGCATGGACGGCTGTGCGTCGCGCTGTAGCGTACGGGTAGCCGCCAGCCTTTGTGTGACGCTGTCACTAATGAGTTGATGCGTCGCCAGCGCGCCGGCAACAAGAATGCGCAGTCGGTTGGTCAGGCGTAGGGGTTTTAACGTTCCCGTTGGGCTACTGGCCGTTCCCAGAGGCACAACCTGCGTCTCCTCGCGGGTGAAAGCCTGTTTTGTGCTGTCGGTGAGCAGCGCCTCCCGGCTCAGCGCCGTCAGCAGCGGCAAACGCTGAGGGTCAGGTGTTGCCGCCCACTGTTCGAGCAGTTGCGCCTGGACGGTACGGCTGGCGGCGACAAACGCGTCGGCATCGCTGGCCTGAACGAACCCTGGCAGAAGCCCGAACGCCAGCAACAAACCGCGAATAAAGCCCATGGCTTTCATGTCAAGATCTCCAGAAGTCACCCTCTGCGGGAGGGATAAGCACGTTGACAAACCTTGCGACGCTTTCGCCTTATCCGGCCTACATCTGCTTAACCCTGCTCGGTGTAGGCCCGATAAGCTTGCGCCATCGGGCATGTCGCCGTCTGCCCCCGCCGAAGCGGTTGATTTTAGTTGCTGGCGGTTTTCACTGGTTGTTCTGATTTCTTGTCATTACCGGCAATGAACGGGCTCCACGGCTGGGCGCGAACCGGTTCTTCAGTCTGCCAGACGACGTTGAACTGACCATTGCCTTCAATCTCGCCAATCATCACCGGTTTATGCAGATGGTGGTTGGTGGCATCCATCGTCAGCGTAAAGCCCGACGGTGCCGGGAAGGACTGTCCGGCCATTGCCGCCCGGACTTTATCGACATCTGTCGTCCCGGCTTTTTCGACGGCCTGCGCCCACATATGCAGACCCACGTACGTGGCTTCCATCGGATCGTTTGTCACCACGGTGTCAGCATTTGGCAGCTTATGGGCTTTGGCGTATGCACGATAATCGGCAACAAATTTCTGGTTGGTGGCGTTATCGACCGATTCGAAGTAGTTCCAGGCGGCAAGGTTGCCAACCAGCGGTTTGGTATCAATCCCGCGCAGTTCTTCTTCACCCACCGAGAACGCGACCACCGGAACATCGGTAGCTTTCAGGCCCTGGTTTGCCAGCTCTTTATAAAACGGGACGTTGGAATCGCCGTTGATGGTTGAAACGACAGCCGGTTTGCCACCTGCGGAGAATTTTTTGATATTGGCGACAATGGTCTGGTAATCACTGTGACCAAACGGGGTGTAGACCTCTTCGATGTCTTTATCCGCAACCCCTTTCGAATGCAGGAACGCACGCAGGATCTTGTTGGTGGTGCGCGGATAAACATAGTCGGTGCCCAGCAGGAAGAAGCGTTTGGCGCTCCCGCCATCCTCACTCAGCAGGTATTCAACCGCCGGGATCGCCTGCTGGTTGGGGGCCGCGCCAGTGTAGAAGACGTTCGGCGACATCTCTTCCCCTTCGTACTGTACAGGGTAAAACAGCAGGCCGTTCAGCTCCTCAAAAACCGGCAATACTGACTTACGCGACACGGAGGTCCAGCAACCAAACACTACTGCCACCTTATCCTGGCTCAACAGCTGTCGGGCTTTCTCGGCGAACAGCGGCCAGTTCGAAGCCGGGTCAACCACCACCGGTTCCAGCTTTTTGCCTAATACGCCCCCTTTGGCGTTGATCTCATCAATTGTCATCAGAGCCACATCTTTCAGCGGTGTTTCGGAGATCGCCATCGTGCCGGACAGTGAGTGCATAATGCCCACTTTAAT
The DNA here is from genome assembly GCF_050252275.1 of Citrobacter sp. Taxonomy (NCBI): domain Bacteria; kingdom Pseudomonadati; phylum Pseudomonadota; class Gammaproteobacteria; order Enterobacterales; family Enterobacteriaceae; genus Citrobacter; species Citrobacter sp. The sequence goes on from NZ_JBFWLF010000135.1 coordinate 2,347, forward strand.
GGTATCGGCTGCCTGAACGCTAAAACTGAGTCCCATCGCAGCCACCGAGGCCGAGAGGGCAAACGCTTTGAGTAAGGTACGACGCTGCATAATTTCACTCCTGAAAATAAAAATGCTGTGAGTTCTGGTGCTACCGACAAACAACACGGCGCAAAAAAGAGTTCAGGAGGAATAAGGCAAAAAGGATGCCAGGACGAAGGCAGAAAGGAAAAAGCGTTGGCGTGCGCGGCCTGCAAGGCTTCGCGCGGGGGATGCTCCACAATGAACCCGCGTTGCATTATTTATGTGCAACGCGGTGTGCATTATTGAGGCAACTTACCAGACCTGTTGAGCTATTTCGGTGATAAGTTTGATTTTGTTCCACTGCTGGGCTTCCGTGAGCGAGTTCCCCTCTTCCGTTGAGGCAAAGCCGCACTGCGGGCTGAGACAAATTTGCGCGTGGTCGACATATTGTGCCGCTTCCTGCAGGCGTGCTTTTACGCCATCCGGGTTTTCCAGTTCACCATTTTTCGTCGTCACCAGTCCCAGAACCACCTGCTGATGGCCAGGACGGATAAAACGCAGCGGCGCAAAATCGCCAGAGCGATCGTTGTCGTACTCCAGGAAGAAAGCATCGACATTGACGCTGCCGAACAGGATCTCCGCAACCGGTTCATAGCCGCCTTCAGAGATCCAGGTTGAACGGAAGTTGCCGCGACATACGTGCAGTCCCACCGTCATGTCGGCAGGTTTATTCGCCAGCGCCAGGTTGATAACATCGGCGTAAATTCGCGCCAGTGCGTCAGGGTCGTCACCACGTTCGCGAATTTGCTGGCGCTGAGCATCGGAACAGAGGTAAGCCCACACCGTGTCATCCAGTTGCAAATAGCGACAACCTGCGGCATAGAAAGCGTGGATCGCATCGCGCCAGGTGGTCGCCAGATCGTCAAAATAGTCCTTCAGATCCGGATAGACCGTGGCATCGATATCTTTACGTCCGCCGCGAAAGTGCAACACGCTGGGGCTGGGAATCGTCATCTTCGGCTGGGCGTTACCGCTAATGCTCTTCAGATAGCGAAAATCTTCCAGCATCGTATGATCGCCGAACGCCAGTTTACCCGTGACCCGAACGCCATGTGCTTTGGTCTGTACGCCGTTAAACTGAATTCCCTGCTGTGAGTCATAACGTTCGACCCCTTGCAAACCATCGAAGAAATCAAAATGCCACCAGGCGCGGCGGAACTCGCCGTCCGTCACCACATGCAGACCACAGGCGCACTGCTGTTCGACCACCCGACGAATGGCGTCGTCTTCAATGGCGCGCAACTGCGGTGCGCTTAACTCGCCGCGTGAAAACTGCTGACGAGCCACTTTGATATCGTCGGGACGTAAAAAGCTGCCAACGACTTCTGCGCGAAATGGGGCCTGTTGTCTTTGCATGTGATCTCCTTCGTCGTCAGGCAAAGGTTGCCTGACGTGATAGTTTCTTATTTGAACATTTAGACTTCTGGATGTCTATGCGTCCAAATTGACATGCCCTTGTCTGACAGGCAAACGAGATAAATTCATGGCTAATGAAAAAAATTCATCTTCACTCCGCAAGACAGGAAAACGCGAACCCTTCATCTTCCCATCCGGTGATGCCGCCAATCATTACCTTTACCGGTATGCCCAGTCTGGCGAGCGTTAATGCCGCGCGGTCGGCACCGTTACAGTGAGGTCCGGCGCAGTAAACCACGAACAGCGTATCCGCAGGCCACTGCGCCATCCGTTCGGCGGTCATCATGGCGTGCGGCAGATGAATCGCCCCGGGAAGATGACGACGTGCAAACGCCTCCGGTTTTCCCACCACGTGAAGTAAGACGAAATCGGGTTCCCCCTTGCGCATACTCTCATGGACGTCGGCACAATCGGTTTCCAGACTCAGACGCGACAGGAAATGGTTGACTGCAACGGTGGATGCGGCGGCGGGAAACTCAGTGACATGACTCATTCTACTTTCTCCTCAGGGACGATTATGTTTACAATAATTTAACCATCTCTGAGCTGACGTACCGCCTTCGACCATGCCAAAAAACACCAGGATTCTGCCAAAATCGCCGCGCCCGCTTGTGGTCGTACTCGCCTATGACGGACTGTGCACCTTCGAGTTTGGCGTAGCGGTCGAAGTCTTTGGTCTGCCGCGCCCGGAACTGGGCGCGGACTGGTATCGCTTTGCCGTCGCGTCGGTCGATGCTGGTCCACTCCGCGCGACCGGCGGCGTGCGGTTGATGGTGGATGGGGGACTGGAACTGTTGGCTGAGGCCGATATCGTTGTGGTTCCCGGCTGGCGGGGCAGCGACGCGCCGGTACCCGAAGCCTTGTGTACCGCGCTGCGTGCCGCGTGGGCGCGAGGTTGCCGTCTGTTGTCGATCTGTTCTGGCGTGTTTGTGCTGGCAGCGACAGGGTTGCTGGACGGGCGCAAGGCCACCACTCACTGGCGCTACACGGACACGCTCCGGCAGCGTTTTCCGGCTATCGAGGTGCTTGATGACGTTCTCTACCATGATGCCGGACTGTTGCTGACCTCGGCGGGCAGCGCAGCGGGGATCGATCTGTGTCTTTATCTGATCCGCGAGGACTATGGTCTTGAGGTTGCCAACAGCGTTGCCCGACGGCTGGTGGTGCAGCCCCATCGCGATGGCGCACAGCCACAGCAGCTTCTGCGCCCCGTTGCCCGGCAGCGTGAAAGTCAGACGCTGGGCCAGTTGTTTGATTTTCTGCATCAGAATCTGACGGTGAATCATGATACCGCCTCGCTGGCCAAACGCGCCGGGATGAGTCCGCGGACGTTTTTGCGTCGTTTTACCGATTGTACCGGCACCACGCCTGCACGCTGGATCCTCAACGAACGCTTATTACGGGCGCGCGATTACCTGGAAAACTCACCGCTCAGCGTGGAATTGATCGCGGAACAAACTGGTTTTGGCAGCGCCGCGTTATTTCGCCACCATTTTCGCCACATGTATTGTCTGTCTCCTTCACAATATCGAAAGAAATTTATGCTTATCGCTAAATAATCACCTAATTCAGCTTTTGTTTAGGTTAAAGCTGCTATTATCTCTTTCACCAACCAAATTAAGGTAAGCGAGGAAACACACTACTCATTAAATGGAGGCAAACATGCTGGGTAATATGAACGTTTTTATGGCCGTTCTGGGAATTATTTTATTTTCTGGATTTCTGGCCGCGTATTTCAGCCACAAATGGGATGACTAATGAACGGAGAAAGTCCTGAACCGATAAGGCCCCTTGTCGCATCACTGCACAAGGGGCCATTTTTTATGGCTGACGGGCAAAAAAAAACCGCCGGATAACCGACGGTGAATGCTTGCATGGATAGATTTGTATTTTACTTTTTCCACCGTCCCGCCACTCCCGGCAGCGACAATGGATCATTTACACCTTACCACGCCGATTCTCAATGAATGTTAAACGGCAGGCGCTAAGATTGAGGCGTTTCTCGTTTCCACTCTTTTTTACTCTGGCAAGATGCAGTACGGGAAGACCACGGCTCAACAGAGCGTGTATTCTGTAAGTCCTGCGTTTCGGGACGGGAATTCCAGCGTTTTCTCTGTAATTTCTTGCCCATGAACAGCTGCATATTACCTCCGGTTGTCACTGTTTTAATCCATTAATCAATTTGTTGAAGGGAATGTAGCATATCGAGCGCAGGTTAATGTCAATAAACCGCCTGTTTTGTAAAGGCAGTAACCCACCACCAATTATTGGCAGCGAAAACGTCAACTAGCGGTTTAATTTACCGCGGCGCTAACTGACTGAGAATGGTGTGCCCCAGATAATTACTCCAGTTAAAACTATTTTGCAGAACCACCACCGCATTCTGGTTCTTTTTATCAAAGCCAATATAACTGGAATAACCGCCAATATATCCGACCTGATATGTGATCTGACGATCGGCTAACGTATCGGTTACCCATGCAATATTTGCGGCTTCTTTCTGACGATAAAACTGGGTTCTGGCGACGTCCGCAAATGCACGGGCAAGCCCGGCGTTGTCTTGCGAGGCAAAATGCGCTCGCGCATAGCCCGCCAGATCGCGCGCACTGCTGTATAAACTCGCCGCCCCGACCATATTGTGGTTAAACGTCCAGTCAGGCGTCAGTTCACCGCGTCGAATAAGCTTGGGCTGATCTCCCGCGTGACCTAATGCGCGATACGGATAGGCGTTGAGCGTCATGGGCTCAAAACTGCTGTTGTTCATCTGTAATGGCTGGAAGATCAGACGATTCGCCAGCGACGGGATCGACTCGCCGGTACGATGCTGCACGATGAAACCGAGCAGCGCGTAACCGATATTGGAATAGTGCGGCACGCGTGCCTCGGGCGCGGTGAAGTCGGCAAGAGAAGTCAGCACCGTATCGTTATCCAGTTGGGTATAGAAATTCTCCCCCGAACTGAAATAGCGCAGGAGATTTTCCAGAGTCAGCAGATCCATCGGCTGTCTGGGCAGGCCGGAGGTATGCGTCGCCAGTTGCAGCAGGGTAATCTTTCTGGCGTCATCGCTCAGCGGCGTATCTGCTGGCAGTAGCTGCGCCAGCGTGTCGTTCCAGTGCAGCACACCCTGATTCACCAGCACGGTAGTGATTTCGGCCGTTACCCCTTTACTCAGCGACCCCAGCGCAAACAGCGTGTCTGGGGTGATCGGATATTGATGTCGGCTGTCGGTCACACCGTAACTGTGGAACTCAGCGGGTCCGTTATGTTGAATGACCGCAACCACCATTCCGCTCACCTGCTTTTCCTGCATATACTGGTGGATCATCGGATCGATACCGCGCGCATAGTACCCCACCACCGCCTGCGCACTCTGTTCGGCAGGCATATTCAACTGCGATAAGGTGCTGTTGCTACAACCAGTCAGCAGCAGAGCAGAAGAAAAAATGAGTGGCGCGAACGCTTTCATGAGCAGAAAGTCGCCTGAAGGATATCAGCGCAGTAAGGCAGGAAAACGGACATGTACAATGCGGACTCCGGAAAAAGGAGCCCGCATTGTACATCAAGTTGCTAATAATGAAGTGTCGATTGTGTTATCCCGTCAGGCCACGATGTTTAAGCATATGGTCAATCTTCGGCTCACTACCCCGCCATGTAGGGTAAAGGCGTTCTAAATCTTCACTGTTGCCCCGTGATAAAATCGCGTCACGGAACCGCTGACCGTTCTCACGCGTCAGTCCGCCCTGCTCCACAAACCACTGATAGCCGTCATCCGCCAGCATTTGCGTCCAGAGATAGGCATAGTAGCCTGCCGCGTAACCACCGCCAAAAATATGGGCAAAATAGCTGCTGCGATAGCGCGGCGGCACTGCCGGAAGATCGAGTTGCTCCGCCGCCAGCCGTTGTTTTTCAAATGTTTCAACGTCCTGAGGGGGTTCGTCAACAGACAGACGGTGCCAGCCCATATCCAGCAGCGCGGCGCTAAGCAGTTCGCTCATGTCATACCCCTTATTGAACAGGCTGGCCTTACGCATTTTGTCCTGTAACGCCTCTGGCATTTTTTCGCCGGTGACCGCATGGCGGGCATAGCGGTCAAACACCGTCGGATGGCTCGCCCAGTGTTCATTGATTTGCGATGGAAACTCGACGAAATCACGCGGCGTATTGGTTCCCGACAGCGACGCATAGCGCTGTGACGCAAACAGTCCGTGCAGGGTATGGCCGAACTCATGGAACAACGTGATGACATCATCCCAGAGTAACAGCGCGGGCTGTCCTGAGGCGGGCTTCTGATAATTACAGACGTTGTAAATAACCGGCTGGGTTTCGTTGAGCGTCGACTGCTCGACGAAATTGCCCATCCAGGCACCGCCGCTTTTCGAATCCCGGGCAAAGAAATCGCCGTAAAAAAGCGCCAGCCCAACACCGTTATGATCGAAGATTTCCCAGACGCGCACATCCGGATGGTAGACCGGAATATCAAAGCGCTCGATGAATTTGATGCCAAACAGCTGGTTGGCGGTCCAGAACACCCCTTCGTGCAGAACGGTATTCAGTTCGAAATACGGCTTGAGCTGTGATTCATCTAACGCATATTTCGCACGCCGCACCTGCCCGGCGTAAAAAGACCAGTCCCAGGCCTGCGCGGTAAAGCCGCCCTGTTCATCGTCAATTACCTGTTGGATATCGGTCAGTTCACTCAGCGCCCGTTGGCGCGCAGCAGGGACGATCGCGCGCATAAAGGCCAGTGCGGCCTCCGGCGTTTTTGCCATCTGATCGGCGATTTTCCACGATGCATAATCGGCAAACCCCAGCAGTTGCGCCTGGCGGGCGCGCAGGGCTACCAGCCGCTGAATCAGCGCACGCGTGTCATTGTCATCGCCTTTTTCGGCACGACGCCACCCGGCGTTAAACAGATTCTCCCGGGTCTGGCGATCGCGCAGTGCACTTAATGCCGGCTGTTGCGTGGTATTCAGCAGTGGTATCAGCCATCCCTCGGCGAGCCCTTTTTCGCTCGCCGCCTGTCGCGCGCTGGCGATCTCTTCCGCGCTGAGCCCCTCCAGTTGATGGGCGTAATCGACTACCAGTCCGCCAGATTTATTCGCCGCCAGCAGGCGCTGGTTAAACTGGCTGGTGAGCGTCGCGGCTTCGGTATTGAGCGCCCGGAGTTGCGCTTTATCGGCATCGCTCAGTTGGGCCCCGGCGAGAACAAAGCGCTGGTGTGTCACCTCGATCAGACGCACGGATTCATCGTCGAGCCCCAGCGCATCAAGTTGTTGCCAGACGCAATCAACGCGGGAAAACAACGCGCGGTTCAACCAGATATCATTCGCCAGTTCCGCGAGCTCGGCAGAAAACGCCTCATCGAGACGCTGAAGTTCATCATGCGTATGTGCCGCGGTCATGGCGAAGAAGACGCTGGTGACGCGGGTTAACAGCTCACCACTTTTCTCCAGGGCGAGAACCGTATTGGCAAAATCCGGGGCCGCGCTATTAGCAATTATGGCGGCGATGTCCGCGCGCTTTTGCTTGATCCCTTCGTCAAAGGCGGGACGATAGTGTTCCGTTTTAATCAAATCAAAACGGGGCGCCTGATACGGTAACAGGCTGTGGCTAAAGAACGGATTCGTTAACGACATCTTTCACTCCTGAAAACGATTTGTTCAATAGAGTAGGCTTCAGGGTAAAAGACCGCAATCCTGTAAAACCAGGGTTACCCGTGAGAGCGGATCACATGCTATGGTAGTCAAACGTAAAAAGCGTTGAGGAACAGTGAGATGATCGTTTTAGTAACCGGAGCAACCGCAGGTTTTGGTGAATGCATTACACGTCGTTTTGTTGAGAACGGGCATAAAGTCATTGCCACTGGCCGTCGCCAGGAACGCCTGCAAGAGTTAAAAGAGTCGCTGGGTGATAACGTGCTGATCGCGCAACTGGATGTGCGTAACCGCGCAGCCATTGAAGAGATGCTGGCATCGTTACCTGCCGAGTGGCGTGACATCGACCTGCTGGTCAACAACGCCGGGCTGGCGCTGGGTCTGGAGCCTGCGCATAAAGCCAGCGTGGAAGACTGGGAAACCATGATCGATACCAACAACAAAGGGCTGATTTACATGACCCGCGCCGTCCTGCCGGGCATGGTCGAGCGTAACCGTGGGCATATCATCAACATCGGCTCTACCGCAGGCAGTTGGCCTTATGCTGGCGGCAACGTGTATGGCGCGACCAAGGCGTTTGTACGTCAGTTCAGTTTGAACCTGCGTACCGACCTGCACGGCACGGCCGTTCGCGTCACGGATATCGAGCCGGGTCTGGTGGGCGGCACCGAATTTTCTAACGTGCGCTTTAAAGGCGATGACAATAAAGCGGGAAAAACCTATGAGAACACCACGGCGCTGACGCCGGAAGATGTGACCGAAGCGGTCTGGTGGGTCGCCACCCTGCCTGCCCATGTGAACATCAATACGGTAGAAATGATGCCAGTGACGCAATCTTTTGCCGGACTGAGCGTTCATCGCGGTTAATTTGTCTCCCGGCCCGCGGGCCGGGTATAGCTCGCGACAAAAAAGTGGTAGAATTTGTGGGTTAATTTTCTAAAAAGTAAGAGCGAATGACCGTCGAAACGCAACTCAATCCTACACAGCCCGTAAATCAGCAGATTTATCGCATTCTTCGCCGTGACATCGTGCACTGCCTCATTGCGCCAGGCACGCCGCTGTCCGAAAAAGAGGTGTCTGTTCGCTTCGATGTGTCTCGCCAACCGGTGCGTGAAGCGTTTATTAAGCTCGCGGAAAACGGCTTGATTCAGATCCGTCCGCAGCGCGGCAGCTACGTCAACAAGATCTCCCTCTCGCAGGTGCGAAACGGCTGTTTTGTCCGTCAGGCTATCGAATGCGCGGTGGCGCGGCGGGCCGCAGCCCAAATCACCGACAGTCAGTGCTATCAGCTTGAACAGAATCTTAATCAGCAGCGGATTGCGATTGAGCGCAAACAGCTGAATGATTTCTTCGAGCTGGATGACAATTTTCACCAGAAGCTGGCAACCATTGCGGACTGCCAGCTGGCCTGGGACACCATCGAAAATATCAAGGCCACCATCGACCGTGTGCGTTATATGAGTCTTGATCACGTCTCTCCACCGGAAATGTTGCTCCGCCAGCATCTCGATATTTTTTCAGCCCTGGAAAAACATGACGCCGATGCTGTCGAGAAAGCCATGACTCAACATCTGCAAGAAATCGGCGAGTCGGTCCTGCTGATCCGCCAGGAAAACAGCGACTGGTTCAGCGAAGAGTAATTCCCCTGCCTCATCTCTCGTGAGATGAGGTCTCTCCGTCCCCCCTGCATGTCTACATCAAAAAAGATGTGAGATTGATCAAAAACAAAAAAAATCCTGACTGATAAGCGTATTTATATAGCGCCCGTTACGTGGGACCTGAGCCCACGGGCTTTGACGGTAAGTTAGAAAGGAGAAAATACCATGATGACATACGATCGTAACCGTAACGCAATCACCACAGGCAGCCGTGTGATGATCAGTGGCACCGGCCATACCGGTCGCATTAAAGCGATTGAGACCGAAGGCCTGGATGCGGCGCAAATTCGTCGTGAAAAAACAGTCGAAGTGGAAGGCTGTGAAGGCAAATTTGCCCCGGTAGAATTGATTCGTCTCGGCATGAACTAATGGTGTGAGTGCCGGATAATGCCTTGATTATCCGGCAGTCCTGAGGCATTTACTTCACGTTTGCCGCATACTTTGCCACGGTGGCTTTCGCCCCTTCCGCCAGCAGCGTCTGATACG
>NZ_JBFWLF010000136.1:0-11598 GCF_050252275.1 Citrobacter sp.
GTAGAACACCCATTTGCCAGCCGGCACATGGATTTTCAGGTCATGCATCGCGTGGTGCATACGGTGTAAGCCACACCACAGCGGCAGGACAATCATCAGGAACAGGAAAGCACGGCCGATAAAGCTCTGAGCAAACGCCAGAACACGCTCATAGCTCAGGGCATCGCCCGGGAACAGACCCAGCGGCAGCAGAATCCCCACCAGCAGAACCATCACTGGCGCGATAATCGCACCCCACATACCGCCTGCGCCAAACAGACCCCAGAATACGGGTTCGTCAGAACGTTTTGGATTTGGATTAAACATCCCGGACTCCTTACCAGAACAGGGCAACAAACAGTATGACTACGGTCGCCACCACAGTAACCGCCCAGAGACCTTTGATGATCGGCTCTGGCCCCATTTTTTCGTCTTTTACGATGATGTTGGCGGCTTTCGGCGCCAGCTCAAACCAGGTTTTGGTGTGCAGCAGTGCTGCCGCCAGGGCGATCACGTTGAGGATCACCACCACCGGGTTTTGCAGAAAACCGACGAAGCCCGCCCAGGATTCGACACCATGCTTCAGTGCGAACAGGCCGAAAATCAGCTCAATGCTGAACCAGACTGCTGGAACGGCTGTGCCTTCGCGCAGCATGTAAAAGCGATAAAACGGCAATTTTTTCCACCAGGTGGACGTCATCGGCCGCACATAGGGTTTGCGTTTAGTCGTCATGTTGCACTCCTTAGCGTGGTTTCAGGGTAGCGATAAGAAAGTCTTTCGAGCTTTCTACTTTACCCTGCTGAATGGCAGCCGCCGGATCGACGTGCTTCGGACAAACTTCGGAGCAGTAGCCCACGAAAGTACAGGTCCATACGCCGTTCGGGCTGTTCAACTGTGCCATACGCTCCTTCTTACCGTGGTCGCGGCTATCTTCGTTGTAACGATGCGCCAGGGTAATTGCAGCCGGTCCGATGAACTCAGGGTTCAGGCCGAACTGCGGACATGCGGCATAGCACAGACCACAGTTGATGCAACCAGAGAACTGGTGATACTTCGCCATCTGCGCCGGGCTCTGGATATTTGGCCCCTGATCCGGCGTACGCGGGTTACCGATGATGTACGGCTTAATTGCTTCCAGACTTTCGATAAAGTGCGTCATATCGACGACCAGATCGCGCTCAATCGGGAAGTTACCCAGCGCTTCCACCTTAATACCGTTGGTGTAATCACGCAGGAAGGTTTTGCATGCCAGTTTCGGCACATTGTTGACCATCATGCCGCAGGAGCCGCAGATCGCCATACGGCAGGACCAGCGATAGCTGAGGTCTGGCGCCAGGTTATCTTTGATGTAGCCCAGCGCATCCAGCAGTGACGTGGTTTCATCATAAGGCACTTCATAGAAAGCACTGTGCGGCGCGGTGTCGGTCTCAGGGTTATAACGCACCACCTCAACTTTCAGGTTTTTCATCTCAGCCATTAGCCTTCTCCTTCTTATCGGCTGCTTCCGCTTCGCCACCGTAAACACGTTTTGCCGGCGGCAGCGTGGTGATTTTCACGTCGCTATAGTCGAGGCGAGTCGTGCCATCAGCATCGCGGAAGGCGAGAGTATGTTTGAGGAAGTTGACGTCGTCACGTTCGGTGCAACCTTCGTCCAGACGTTGGTGTGCGCCGCGTGATTCCTTACGCGCCAGCGCGGAATGCGCCATACACTCAGCGACGTTCAGGCCGTGACCCAGCTCGATGGTGTACAGCAGATCGGTATTGAATACGCTGGAGGTGTCAGTGATGCGAACGCGCTTGAAGCGCTCCTGCAGTTCGGCCAGCTTATCCACGGTTTTCTGCATGAGTTCCGGTGTACGGTAAATACCGCAACCTTCTTCCATCGAAAGCCCCATTTCGTCGCGGATCTTCGACCAGTTCTCGTTACCTTCCTGGTTGACCAGGTCTTTCAGACGTTGTTCAACGCCGGCAACCTGTGCGTCAAGGGCGGCGTCGTTAGCAGTGCCCGCTGTCGCTGCACGCTCCATCGCCTGCTCGCCTGCCAGACGGCCAAAGACCACCAGCTCAGCCAGAGAGTTAGAGCCCAGACGGTTCGCGCCGTGCAGACCCACAGAAGAACATTCGCCGACGGCAAACAGACCTTTGATGCGGGTTTCGCAGTTCTGATCGGTTTCGATACCGCCCATGGTGTAGTGCGCGGTCGGACGCACCGGAATCGGTTCTTTCACTGGATCGACGCCCACGTAGGCTTTCGCCAGTTCACAGATGAACGGCAGACGTTCCAGCAGTTTCTTCTCGCCCAGATGACGCAGGTCGAGATGTACAACATCGCCACGCGGCGTGGAGATGGTGTTGCCTTTACGCCATTCGTGCCAGAAAGCCTGAGAAACTTTGTCGCGCGGACCGAGTTCCATGTATTTGTTTTTCGGCTCGCCCAGCGGGGTTTCCGGACCCATGCCGTAATCCTGCAGATAACGGTAGCCGTTTTTGTTGACCAGAATACCGCCTTCACCACGACAGCCTTCAGTCATCAGAATACCGGAACCCGGCAGACCGGTCGGGTGATACTGAACAAATTCCATGTCACGCAGTGGAACGCCGTGGCTCAGCGCCATGCCCATACCGTCACCGGTCACGATGCCGCCGTTGGTGTTATAGCGATACACACGGCCTGCGCCGCCTGTCGCCATTACTACCGCGTTAGCACGAATCTGTACCAGCGTGCCTTCCATCATGTTCATCGCCACCAGGCCGCGAGCATGACCATCATCGACCAGGATATCCAGGACGAAGTGTTCGTCAAAGCGTTGGATCTGCGGGAACTGTAGAGAGGTCTGGAACAGGGTATGCAGCATATGGAAGCCGGTTTTATCCGCAGCAAACCAGGTACGCTCAATCTTCATCCCGCCAAAGCGACGAACGTTGACGCTGCCGTCTTCGCGACGACTCCACGGGCAGCCCCATTGTTCCAGTTGGGTCATTTCGGTAGGACAGTGGTGGACAAAATAATCCACGACATCCTGTTCACACAGCCAGTCTCCGCCCGCTACCGTATCGTGAAAATGGTAGTCGAAGCTGTCATGATCCTGGGCGACAGCAGCTGAGCCCCCTTCAGCAGCCACGGTGTGACTGCGCATTGGGTACACTTTTGAAATCAGTGCGATTTTTGCATTAGGATTTGCCTGCGCTGCGGCAATTGCAGCGCGTAATCCCGCGCCACCGGCGCCTATAATGGCAAGATCGGCTTGAAAGGTTTGCACGACATTCCTCCAGATTATTGTAATTTCGCCACCACATATTTCGGGTAAAGCCCCTGAAACAGATGGGGTGCGAATGCGTTTCCACTGCTCCTTTATAGGTACAACAGTATAGTCTCTGCGATGAGTGGGAAATTTGACGTGTTCGATTTTTTTAGCGTGTCAGAGGCCGGAATTATCAGTGATCTTGATTAATTTAATTACTAAACCATCGGTTTACGGTTTTTTAACTCGTCAGCCGTGCCGGAGTATTCCTGAGCAAAATTTGTTTCATTGCCGTGTTACGAGTAGACTTCGTGCCCTTGTCTTAAACTGGAGAAAGAACCATGAGCGAAACGGCAACCTGGCAGCCGAGCGCGTCCATACCTAACCTGTTAAAACGCGCGGCAATTATGACGGAAATTCGTCGTTTCTTTGCCGATCGCGGCGTGCTGGAGGTTGAGACGCCCTGCATGAGCCAGGCGACGGTCACAGACATTCATCTGTTCCCGTTCGAAACGCGTTTCGTCGGCCCCGGTCACTCTCAGGGGATGAACCTCTATTTAATGACCAGCCCGGAATACCACATGAAGCGTCTGCTGGTGGCAGGGTGTGGTCCGGTCTTTCAGCTGTGCCGTAGCTTCCGTAATGAAGAGATGGGGCGTCATCACAACCCAGAATTCACTATGCTCGAGTGGTATCGTCCCCATTACGACATGTACCGGTTGATGAACGAAGTGGATGATTTGTTGCAGCAGGTGCTGGAATGCCCGGCGGCGGAGAGCCTCTCTTATCAACAAGCGTTCCAGCGTCATCTGGAGATTGATCCGCTGTCTGCGGATAAAACGCAGCTGCGTGAAGTTGCCGCAAAGCTGGATTTAAGCAACATTGCCGATACGGAAGAAGATCGCGATACCTTACTGCAACTGCTGTTTGCGATGGGCGTTGAGCCGCACATTGGTAAAGAGAAACCGACGTTTGTGTATCACTTCCCGGCAAGCCAGGCATCACTGGCGCAGATCAGTACGGAAGATCACCGTGTAGCGGAACGTTTCGAGGTCTACTTCAAAGGTATTGAGCTGGCGAATGGTTTCCATGAGTTGACGGATGCGCGTGAACAGCAGCAACGTTTTGAACAGGATAACCGTAAGCGTGCCGCGCGCGGACTGCCGCAGCAGCCGATCGATAATAATCTGATTGAGGCGTTGAAAGTTGGCATGCCGGACTGTTCTGGCGTCGCACTGGGTGTGGATCGTCTGGTGATGTTGGCGCTGGGCGCAGAAAGCCTCGCGGAAGTGATCGCGTTTACTGTTGATCGCGCATAACTTGTTCAATCAAAAAAGCAAAGCGGCGTGTTTTTTCTCGCCGCTTTAAAGAATGCTTTTCAGTTAATATTTAACGCCCACATTTTATTTTTGTAACTTCTACCTTAAGGTTTCAACGTTAAGTCGCTGTAGATGGTTAGTATGAACGACTTCATAATATATTTATTTTACACAAGATATTTATTTAATCATTAGATGGACATTAATTGCAGAAGCTATATTGTTCTTTATATATAACGCGCTGTGTGAATATATAAACAGCATTATATATTTTCTTGTGTTTATAGATGGCTTGAATATCTTATTGTAATAAGATTGTGTTAGGCTGACATGCGTTTTTATAATTGTGATGTCTATCCCATCCTGAGTAGTTACGAAAGAGCTATTGTCTTTTCAATAGTGAGGTCTATCATAGGGTTGTTATCGTGATCAGTTCGCCTCCTTTTTGTGATATTGATGAATATGGTTTCCCTCATTGGAATGGTTGGGATTGTTTCCGTTGGTATGCGTTGCCTACTAATTGGCATTTTATGACAGGAAAAGCATATCTTTGGTATTACAAAACAGCCTGGTTAGTATATCATCGAATAAAAATTAAACAATATACTTATGAAGCGCGAATACCTGAATTACTCCTTGCGGGTGTTGCGGTTGCTGAAGTAGGGGGAACTCCGGAGAGATTCAAAGGTGTTGGCGTTCTGCAATTCAGACAAGTAATTGAAGAGATCCTGGGAAAGAACAACAATGAGTTGTCCAATGCAACATCTGTTGGTTCTATCGCGATCCTGATAGGCGTCGCTGCCAGAACAATCGGTATTCACCCAAACACGCTTTCGCATTTTCAGCAATTTAGGTTATCACAATGCTTACTCGATGACAGTTTTAACATTCGTGTTGTAGCATTCCATTTACATGACCTTATTCTCTATGATAATCCAGATACTGATACTCTTCACCTGACTGATGAGCAAATTATATTAGCGGGGTCCAGATATAATCGCGGAATTATTCGGGCCAAACAAGATATTATTCTCTCGATTAGTGAATTACCGGGCTCTCCAGATCGTGAATATAGTGAATATGGCCGGCGAATTATAGAAAAGAAAGATATTCTACAAAAGATTTTGCGAGGAAATTAAATGAACTGGAAAGCCTTTGTTTTGAATTTTATAGGAGGTGTGGTTTGTATTTTATTGATAACCATGTTATCAACGCAAAGTAAGGAATGGTTTATCGATGGAAGGGAGATTAAAAACATCTGTGATGTCATGATATATATTGAAAATGACGATATTCGCGAAGCTGGAATGTTCATAACACTACCTCTCTTTATTCCATTCCTCTATGTGATTATATGGAAAAAACATCGCCGTATTTGGCAATATTTTGTTGTGTTAACTCTGCTGAGTTTTTGGTTATGGCGTTTTATTATTCGATATCATTTATGCCTCTAAAAAGTAGAGATTGGCTGATAGAATACAACCAACCTCTGCTGATACACGTACAAACGATTTACAAACTCCCCGCCGGACGACTTCTTCTGCCGGCAGAACTGAGCGTTTTCCCTGTTTGTCGGCCATTCAAACTTTCCAGACGCATCTGGAATGGCGGGAACGGCATATCGATACCGTGCTCGCGGAAGCCTGCCAGAATCAACTGGTGGATTTCATGGCGCAGTGGCATGCGATGACCCATCTCGGCGGCATAGATACGCAGTTCGAAGATCTGAATCCCCTGTTGTAAGTCCACAAGGAAGACTTCTGGCGCCGGGTTATCGATGACTAACGAGCAGCGGTGTGCGGCGGTCAGCAGGATCTGCGTCACCTCTTCGCTGTTCACATCGGATGGGGCCGGAATGGTCAGCACCACGCGTGTCACGGAATCAGACAGCGACCAGTTGATGAACTGCTCGGTGATAAACGCTTTGTTCGGCACGATGATCTCTTTGCGGTCCCAGTCGCTGATGGTCGTCGCGCGGGTATTGATCTTCGTTACGCTGCCTGTCAGATCGCGAATGGTCACGGTGTCACCAATACGAATCGGCTTTTCAAACAGGATGATCAGGCCGGAGATAAAGTTGGCGAAAATTTCCTGCAAACCAAAGCCCAGACCGACGCCGAGTGCCGCCACCAGCCATTGCAGTTTCGCCCACTCAATCCCGATCATCGAGAAGCCCACCAGACCGCCAATTAACATCAGCAGGTACTTGGTGATGGTGGTAATGGCATAGCCGGTACCCGGCGTGAGATCGAGGTGTTGTAGCAACGCCAGCTCGAGAAGCGCAGGCAGATTACGCACCAGTTGGGTGGTGATGATAAACACCAGAATCGCGATCAGCACCGCGCCCAGCGTAATGGGTTCTAAACTTTCAACCCCTTGCACCGTCGAGGTGACGTCCCACAGCGAGATGTTTTCGAGGAAGCCGAATGCGGAGTGAATTTCCGACCACAGCACAATGACCGACAGCAGGGCGATCAGCATCAGGATGGAGCGCACCAGACGGAGCGACTGGGCGCTGATAGCATCAAGATCAACTTCGCTCTCATCAACGTCGATGGTCCCTTCCAGACTGGTTGAATGAGCCGGTTCTTCTTCACCACGGGCGCGCTGGGCCAGCATTTCCGCGCGGCGGTGCTTGGCACGGTCAAAGGCCAGTCTGCGACGCTGAATCAGCATCCAGCGGCGAATGACGTGATAAATCACCAACAGCAGGAACCAGATGGCGACGGAGGTTTCCAGTCGCGCCAGCAGCGCCTGTGACGTCGCCAGATAACCCACGGCGGCAGCCAGTATCGCCACCACCGGCGCGCCTATCATCAGGTTCCACAGCATGCTGTTCACGATATTGTCGCCGCTGCCTTCTTTATCGAGATAGAGCGGGATCCCGGCTTTTTTCAGGCTCAGGGTGACCAGCGCCAGCGCGCCGCAAATCAGGATAAAGCACAGACGACCGAGCGAGCCAGAGAACTCCCGATCGTTCAGGTTATCGAACATGATGAGCGCCATGATTAGCGGTACGATAAGCCCGATACTCATCAGGTAATAACGCATCGCACGCGACACGCGTTCGCGCGGCCAGCCAAAGTGGGCGATAAACAGGCCATTGGGCCGGGCAAATGTCGCGCAAATCATCACTACCCACAGCAGCGGCACCGTCGCCGTGACGCCATCGCCTATCGCGACGGCAAGCGGATAAGGCCAGGCCTCGCGCAGTCCGTATCCCAGCGTCATCCACAGTACTGGCAGCGGCGAGGCCACCAGTATCGACCAGAACACGGTACGCAGCGTCAGCCAGAAGTGATCCTGCGTCACCTTGCCCACTCGGGCGGCAGAACGCTCCAGAAAACGGGTAAAGTGGCGACGCGAGTAAATGCTGAACCCGACCAGAATCAACGCGCCAAACAGCGGCAGCAGGGTATCTCTGCTGGTCAGCATCATCACGCTGGCCTGACCTAACTGGCTGAAGGTGTCGAGTGAGATCAGCCGACGCAGATCCTGCACGATATCTATTGGCCAGGAAAATGACATTGGGCGAACGTCTGAGGTCCAGAACAGATAGCGGTGGGTCGCTTCGTTCACCTCTTTCAACGCATCTTCAAGCTGGCTATTGGAGACCTTCAGCTTGGTCAGTTCGAGGATCAGCGTGTCGCCGCCCTGTAACAGCGAATTCAGCAGCTCACGTTGGGTGCGCAGTTGCGCCTCAAGAATACGGTTTTGTTCAGCGGTGAGCGGCTGCCCGTCCGCCTGATGGAGCTGGCGCAGCTGAGGCTGCTTATTGAGCTGATCTTCATAGCGCAGACGCTGGACGCGCAGTTGCGCCATTTCAGTATCCAACTGCTGGGGTTTGGGCATTTCCGGCAGACGTGCCACCTGGGCGCGTAACGCTTCACCCAACAGGTTAGACGAGCCTAACCATTGCGACTGTTCACGCAACGTCGTCAACGCCTGACGTACCTGCTGAGTCTGGCTGGCGGCCTGACGTTGCTGAGAGGCGACGAGATCCATGCGCTGCGCCTGCTGATTCAGCGCGGCTGACAGTTCCCGGTTCACTTTGAACTGGGCGACAATATCCGGCGGTAAATCAGCGCTGTTCTCCGCCAGTAACTCGGTACTTTCCAGCGCCCGTTCGGCTTCACGCTGGCGCTGGCTGTTGAGCTGATTGCGCAGCGCCTGTAAATACGCATCCAGTTGCTGGCTCTGTTTTTCCGCCAGTTCCGAGCGCATACGCGCCAGTTCCTGACGGTTGTTGGCCGACAACTGCGCCAGCTCCAGCTCATCAACCAGCGCTTTCAGGCGAGCGGATTCAGCCTGCATGCTGAAATTTTGCGCCTGGTTGAGCGGGGTGTTGCCGGTGGCGCTGCCAATACGGCGTTCAATTTCGTTGAGCTGTCGGCGGGCATCGGTTTGCTGCTGAGGCAGTTGGCTTAATGAGTCGGCAATCTCACGGGCGCGTTCCTGCTCCTGCTGGGCCTGACGGCTTTTTTCCAGCAACTGGCTACTGACCTGGAGAATTTCCTGATTCAGCGCATCAGTCGTCATGCCCGGCGATACGCTGCGGGGTTCATCGCGCAGATTGGTTAACTGCGCGCGCAGGCTGGCGGACATTTTCGGGAAATTATCGATAACCTGCTGATATTGCTGTGCGCGTTCGAGAGAACCTTTACGTTCCTCGAGCGCGTTCAACGCAGACTGAAGGGCTTCAACAACATCAGGCTGAGCAGGCTTTGCGGATTTCGCCTGCTCCAGTTCCTGAGTGATTTGTTTGGCGTCGGGGGCGGTTGCAGCGTACGCCCCCTGGCTGAGGCACCAGGCCATCAGAAACGCGATAATCAGGCGCACAGCAACGTCCTTCTACTATTAGGTTTCGTTTTTCTTATCGTCGACCAGCGGACTGGCGTCGTGTTCAGCTTTGATCTCTTCTTCTGGCAGTGGTGCAGGCTCGGCGTCGACTGGCGCAACGAATGTCTCTGTGGAGATCGCCAGCGGCTGACCAATTTTGGTCACAGAGAGGCTCTCAAGCTGCTCGACCAGATTCACTTTACCTGGCGCAAACAGGTTGATCACCGTGGAGCCCAGTTTAAAGCGACCCATTTCCTGACCCTTCAGCAGCGCCACGGAGCCTTCGCTTTCTCCGGCAGGCCAGGTCCAGCGTTTGATCACGCCCTCGCGCGGCGGCGTGATGGTTCCCGCCCAGACGGTTTCGATACTGCCAACAATCGTAGCACCGACCAGAATTTGCGCCATTGGACCAAACTCCGTATCGAACAGGCAGATAACACGCTCATTACGGGCAAACAGGTTCGGGACGTTCTGGGCCGTCAGATGGTTGACCGAGAACAGATCGCCCGGAACATAAATCATCTCACGCAGAATGCCGTTACATGGCATGTGCACGCGGTGGTAATCACGCGGTGACAGATAGGTGGTCACAAACGACCCGTTACGGAAAAGATCCGCCATCAGGTAGTTACCAGCCAGCAGGGCTTCAAGACTGTAGTTATGGCCTTTGGCCTGCAGGATTTTATCTTCTTCGATAGCGCCTAACTGGCTGATGACACCGTCAGCCGGCATGACCAGCACGTTCGGATCGGTATTCAACGGGCGAACGTCGTCACGCAGTGGGCGGACAAAGAAATCATTGAATGAGCGGTAGCTGGCGGTATCTGGCTTCTGCGCTTCTTTCATATCGACCTTGTAGTACTTCACGAACAGATCGATAACCAGCTTAGTCAGCCATCCCGCTCGTTTGCTCGCGCCCCAGCCCGCCAGGCGAGTGAGCCATAGTTTCGGCAGAATGTATTGTAGCGAAAGTTTAAATGAGTTTAACAAGGTAGCCTCCAGGCTATTGTTTTATCGTTCCTGACCCGGCGTTGATGCCGGATCCTGAAAAAGGGGGACGATTCTAGCGATGCTTAGCTTAGTTGTCAGTCATCGGTATCAGAAAAGTTTTTACGCGTTTTTACCTGCGACATGCTTTCGAGAATACGGTGATAATTTTCGAAACGGGTTTCCGCAATTTTCCCGTCCTCTACGGCGGCACGAATGGCGCAGCCTGGGTCAGTGTCGTGCTTACAGTCACGATATTTGCACAGCCCCAGATAGTCATGAAATTCGACAAAGCCATGGGTGATTTGTTCCGGCTCCAGGTGCCACAGGCCGAATTCACGCACGCCAGGGGAATCGATGACGTCGCCGCCATGTGGGAAGTGGTAGAGGCGGGCCGCGGTGGTAGTGTGCTGTCCCAGACCGGAGTTGTCAGAGACATCATTGGTCAAAATGGCTTCCTGCAGACCGAGCAATGCGTTGAGCAGGCTGGATTTGCCAACGCCAGACTGACCGGCAAAGATGCTGATGCGCCCGGTCAGCGCTTCTTCCAGCGGTTTCAGACCATCCTGAGTGTGGCTGGAGACCATCAGCACGCGATAACCGATATGACGATAGATATCCATCTGCTCATTCACAAACGCCATGCTTTCGTCATCCAGCAGATCGATTTTGTTGAGTACGATGATCGGCTCAACCTGCAATGTCTCACAGGCCACCAGATACCTGTCGATAATATTGAGTGACAGCTCCGGTAAAATCGCGGAGACAATGACAATCTGGTCGATATTGGCGGCAATGGGTTTTACGCCATCGTAGAAGTCCGGGCGCGTCAATACCGAGGTACGTTCATGCACCGCCTCGACGATGCCTTTGACGTTGACCCCTTCCGCAGCCGCTTTGCCGGGACGCCAGACCACACGGTCGCCGGTCACTAGCGAGCGGATCGTCCGGCGAATGTTGCAGCGGTGAATTTCACCGTCGGCAGATTCGACGTCGGCATGCATGCCAAAACGGCTAATGACGATCCCTTCAGCGGTCTCGCCAAACAGGTTGTCATCGTAGTCTGGCTTCTCCTTAGACGTTTTAAGACGACGCTGGTGATTAGCGTTCACGCGGCGCTGTTGGCCTTTGGAGAGTTTATTTTTACTCAATCGTACTGGCTCCTGGTCGCCCATGTTGGGCAAATCTTCTATGATACACACAATTCTAGTTGAGAGTAGTCACACAGAAT
>NZ_JBFWLF010000137.1:0-11594 GCF_050252275.1 Citrobacter sp.
GAAGCCAACTCGGCGATTGTGATCCTCGACAGTCGGGGTAACATTCAGCGCTTCAATCGACTGTGTGAAGAGTACACCGGCTTGAAAGAGCAGGAAGTGATTGGACAGAGCGTCTTTAAACTCTTCATGAGCCGTCGGGAAGCCGCCGCTTCGCGTCGCAACATCAGCGGCTTCTTTCGCAACGGCAATTCGTATGAAATGGAACGCTGGGTAAAGACCCGCAAGGGACAGCGTCTGTTTCTGTTTCGCAATAAATTTGTCCACAGCGGCAGCGGTAAAAACGAAATCTACCTGATCTGTTCCGGTACGGACATCACGGAAGAACGACGTGCGCAGGAAAGGTTGCGCGTGCTGGCGAATACCGACACGATTACCGGGTTGCCAAACCGCAACGCTATCCATGAACTGATCAACGAGGCCATCGAACAGGCTGGCGACAGTCAGGTGGGTATTGTTTATCTCGACCTGGATAACTTCAAGAAGGTGAACGATGCCTATGGTCATATGTTTGGCGATCAGCTTTTGCAGGCGGTATCGTTAGCCCTCCTGAGCTGTCTGGAAGAGAATCAACTGCTGGCACGTCTCGGCGGTGACGAGTTTATTGTGCTTGCCAGCCAGACGTCTCAGAGCTCGCTTGAGGCGGTCGCCTCGCGGATCCTCACCCGATTGCGCCAGCCCTTTCGTATCGGCCTCATAGAAGTCTATACCGGCTGTTCTGTCGGTATCGCGATGGCACCTCAGCACGGCGAGGACAGCAGCAACCTGATCCGCAATGCGGATACTGCAATGTACACCGCCAAAGAAGGCGGACGTGGTCAGTTCTGCGTCTTCTCGCCAGAAATGAACGAGCGGGTATTCGAATACCTGTGGCTGGACACCAACCTGCGCAAAGCGCTGGAAAACGATCAGTTACTGATTCACTATCAGCCGAAAGTGACCTGGCGAGGTGAAGTCCGCGGCCTTGAGGCGCTGGTGCGTTGGCAGTCCCCTGAACGTGGGCTTATCCCTCCGCTGGAGTTCATCTCATACGCTGAAGAGTCCGGGCTGATTGTGCCGCTCGGCCGCTGGGTGATCCTCGATGTTATACGCCAGGTCGCGAAATGGCGGGATAAAGGCATAAACCTGCGCGTGGCGGTTAACATCTCTGCCCGGCAACTGGCTGATCAAACGATTTTCACCGATCTGAAGCGCGTATTGCGCGAGCTCAATTTCGAATATTGCCCTATTGATGTCGAGCTGACGGAGCGTTGCCTGATTGAGAACGAAGAACTTGCGCTATCCGTCATTCAGCAGTTTAGCCAGCTTGGCGCTCAGGTGCACCTGGATGACTTTGGTACCGGTTATTCCTCGCTTTCGCAACTGACGCGTTTCCCAATTGATGCCATTAAGCTGGATCAGATTTTTGTCCGCGACATTCACAAAAAGTCGGTGTCACAATCGATGGTGCGCGCGATCGTCGCCGTGGCACAGGCTTTGAATCTCCAGGTGATTGCCGAAGGTGTGGAGAGCGCCAAAGAGGATGCTTTTCTGACGAAAAACGGCGTCAATGAGCGACAAGGTTTTTTATTTGCCAAACCGATGCCTGCCGTTGCGTTTGAGCGCTGGTACAAACGTTACCTCAACAAGAAAAAGCGCTAAGACAGCAATATGATCATCCGGGCGAAACGGGAAGTTTCGCTTTTCGCCCTATTCATATCTGTCTGTAATCGCGGAATATATAATATTCCCCAAAGGTTCAGGTCTGGCTGAATTTTCCCTTCTCTTTTGCCGCCATTTTTTGCATCATTAAATTCTTTCATACTTTGACCAAGGATCCCCCCATGTCTGATATCGATGCTAAACGGGTTGCCGAGCGTATTGATACCGTGCTTGATATCCTGGTGGCCGGTGATGTCCACTCCGCCATCCATAATCTCGAAATTCTGAAGGCGGAATTGTTGAGTAAGGTGCAGGATGACGCCATATCAGCGGCGAACAAGCCCCGGGCACCGTGGGAGATCTAAATTTTTCGCGCGCGGCTTGTGTCGCCTGGATGCCACACCGCCGCATGTGTTTAATCTCGCGGTATCATTACCGCTATAAAAACTAACGCTATGAACTCCCGACAACAAAAAATTTTGCAAATGGTCATTGATAAAGGCCAGATGAGCGTCTCTGAACTGGCCAAAATCACTGGCGTTTCTGAAGTTACCATTCGACAGGATCTGAATACCCTCGAGAAGCAGAGCTTTCTGCGCCGCGCGCACGGTTTCGCCGTTTCGCTGGATAGCGAAGATGTGGAAACCAGGATGATGACCAACTACACCCTGAAGCGTCAGCTTGCCGAGTTTGCGGCGTCGCTGGTCAGCCCTGGCGAGTCGGTATTCATTGAAAATGGCAGTAGCAATGCCCTGCTGGCAAGAACGCTGGCGGAACAAAAGGACGTCACCATCATCACGGTCAGCAGTTACATTGCGCACCTGCTAAAAGAGACGCCCTGCGAAGTGATCCTGCTTGGCGGTATTTATCAGAAAAAAAGCGAAAGCATGGTGGGACCGCTGACTCGCCAGTTTATTCAGCAGGTCCACTTCAGTAAGGCGTTTATCGGCATTGATGGCTGGCAGACCGAAACGGGATTCACGGGGCGCGACATGATGCGTGCTGATGTGGTCAATGCCGTGCTGGAGAAAGGTTCGGAAGCCATTGTCCTGACCGACAGTTCAAAATTCGGCGCGGTCCATCCCTACACCCTTGGCCCTATCGAGCGGTTTAGCCGTGTGATCACCGATGCCAGAATTAGCGCCAGTGACCGGGAGCTGATGGAACAGCGTGGTCTGACCGTTAATATCGTCGACGCTGAGTAAAATATCCGCAAATGATTTGCTCATCGCAGATCATTTGCGCTCTGAGACTATTCTGACTCCCGAATTAAGACTATTTACCTGTTGTTCACAGGCGAAAGTCGTAAAATTACTATTAGCGATATAACAGGAAGTGACTATCACCTGCGTGATATTACCCTGCGCACTAAGGTTTCACGGATGCCCTCTTTAATGACCGATATTTTAACTATAGTTAAAGAGAGCTTACTTCCGTGAATCGTTAATTCAGGAGAAAGTATTATGTTTGTAACGAGCAAAAAAATGACCGCCGCCGTGCTGGCGATTGCCCTGGCAATGTCCCTGAGCGCCTGTTCTAACTGGTCTAAACGTGATCGTAACACCGCTATTGGTGCGGGTGCGGGTGCATTAGGTGGCGCTGTCTTAACGGATGGTAGCACACTGGGTACGCTGGGTGGTGCCGCTGTCGGTGGTATTATCGGCCACCAGGTAGGTAAATAATCGTAAATAATCTACGGTTGCCCGGCTCGATATAATAATACGATTATTTTTTTCTGGTCTGCACTACACAGTTTATTTAGCAGTAACAATAAAAGCCACGATATTTATATCGTGGCTTTTTCGTTAACCGCCTGCCAGTTTCACTTTCAGGCCGCGAGCTTCCAGTAGTGACTTAATTAAATCGCGCTTATCGCCCTGAATTTCAATTACGCCATCTTTGACTGCCCCACCGCAGCCACATTTTTTCTTCAGTTCCGCAGCCAGTTTGCTGAGTTCGCCGTCATCCAGATCAATACCAGTAATCAGGCACACGCCTTTCCCCTTGCGCCCGCTGGTCTGGCGCTGGATACGGACAATCCCGTCGCCCTTCGGGCGTTCGGGCGCGGCTTTAGGTTCATCAATCCGCCCACTCTCCGTCGAATAAACCAGACGGCTGTTGGAATCGCTCATTACGCCTCCCGCTTCAATGACGCATTGATGGCCTTCAGCGTCTGCGCCGGATCGTCAGACTGCGTCACCGGACGGCCAATGACCATATAATCAACACCCGCCGCCAGTGCCTGCTCAGGGGTCATAATCCGCCGCTGATCGCCAGCGGCGCTGCCCTGCGGTCGGATACCCGGGGTAACCAGTTTGAAATCACGGCCAAATGCCTGCTTAAAGCGCACCGCTTCCTGAGCCGAACAGACCACGCCATCCAGACCACATTTTTGCGTCAATGCCGCCAGGCGCTCGGCGTGCTCAGCCGGTGACAGTGTCACGCCGATATCCGCCAGATCGCTGGCTTCCATACTGGTCAACACGGTGACCGCGATTAACAGCGGCGCATCTTTACCAAACGGCACCAGCGCTTCACGGGCGGCGGTCATCATTCTCGCCCCACCCGACGCATGGACATTGACCATCCAGACGCCAAGATCCGCTGCGGCAGCCACCGCATGAGCGGCGGTGTTCGGGATATCATGGAATTTCAGATCCAGAAAGATATCAAAGCCACGCTGCTGGAGATCGCGAACCAGTTGAGGTCCGAACAGCGTGAACATCTCTTTGCCAACTTTCAGACGGCAGTCGCGCGGGTCGATTCGGTCGACAAACGCCAGGGCGCTATCACGGTTATTATAATCGAGAGCAACGACGACGGGAGAATCGGTAGCAGCGCGGGGAGAAGATGAAGCAGTTAACGTCATAACCAGGCCTTCTTGCTAAGGGGGCAAATGGGTAAACGGCGTGCATTCTACCTGTCAGGCGCAAAAATTAACAGACGCGATTACACCACTGCCAGGCGATGTGGCGCTGATGCCAACGTGAGGAAGTGGACAAAACCATTAGTATGTTGTAACTAAAGCGGTTTTTTTTTTAAAAATTACAATCCATCAAGTCCGCGAATTGGCTTAATGGTTGACCAGGCACGGCAGGATGGACAGTGCCAGTACAGGGTATACGCGGTAAAACCGCATTTAGAGCAGCGGTAGCGCGGCTTGCTACGCACCTGCTCGCCCACCATATCACGCAGCACCATCAGGCTCTCTTTTGCACGGCCCTCTTCGGCTTCGTTAAGGTGATAATCCATCAGCTTATGGAATACGCGCATCGTCGGATGACGCTGGAGCTGACGGGTAATATACACCTGCGCGGTCTCCGTCCCTTCGCGCGCTTCGAGAATATCGGCCAGCATCAGTTCTGCGGCCGCGCCGGTATTTTCTTCTACCGCACGGCGCAAGAATTCTGCCCATTCATCATTTTTACCTAGCTGTTGATAGCAGGTCTGGAGCATTTCCAGCGTTTCGCTGACCAGTTCTTTATCCTGGGAAATCACCCGCTGGAGACATTCAACGGCCTTCGCGTAATCGCCCTTCGCCATCCAGACGCGGCCCATCATGATAGAAACCCTGGCGCTATTTTTATCCGCCGCGGCCCCTTTTTTCAGCAGCGCCATGGCGCGATCCATATCGTCGCTGCCCATCTGTTGCAACGCCAGTTCGCAGTAAAAATGGGCGATTTCGATACGCTGTTTATCTTTACCCAGTTTGACCAGTCGCTCGGCAACCTCAATGGCCTTCTGCCAGTCACTGGTCGCCTGATAGATCTGCAACAGTTGCTGCAACGCACCTACGCGAAATTCCGTTTCATCAGTAAGCTGATTAAACATATCCTCCGCCCGGTCATACAGCCCGGCGGCCATGTAATCACGACCTAACTGCTGAACCGCCAGCAGCCGCTGTTCATAGGTCAGCGAGGCGCTTTCCATGAGAGTCTGGTGAATACGGATGGCGCGGTCGACTTCGCCGCGAGAGCGGAACAGGTTTCCGAGGGTGAGATGAGCCTCAACGGTACCGGTATCCTCTTTCAACATATCGAGGAACAGATCCACCGCTTTATCTTGTTGGTTGCTCAGGAGGAAGTTAACCCCCGCGACGTAATCGCGGGACAGGCGGTTAGCTTCATCCTGCTTTGTTTGTTGCGCACTTCTGCGACCCATATACCAGCCATAGGCGGCAGCAACAGGTAAAAGCAGAAACAACAACTCCAGCATAAACGATTATTCCTTCGCGACCGACGTACCAGACGTCACCACAACGTCTGTCGCCGGCGAGAGTTGGTTTTCCAGTCGTTTAATTTTACGTTCAGCACGCACCAGAGAAACACGAACCCGCAGCCAGAAAAGACCGCAGATCAACCAACCAATGGCGAAACCCG
Source organism: Citrobacter sp. (assembly GCF_050252275.1). Taxonomy (NCBI): domain Bacteria; kingdom Pseudomonadati; phylum Pseudomonadota; class Gammaproteobacteria; order Enterobacterales; family Enterobacteriaceae; genus Citrobacter; species Citrobacter sp. The sequence continues at coordinate 6,018 of NZ_JBFWLF010000137.1, forward strand.
CAGCGAACAAAACGGCCAACAAGGTTGAGATACGATACTCGCCCTGAGCCAACAGGTAATTAAAGGTCACCTGTTGATCGTTCTGCGCACCCAATGTTACCGAGATAACAAATATCGCCAACACCAGTAAGAAAATGAGTAAATATTTCACATTACTTCCCGTTATGTGGTTTAAGCGAATAAATCGTGTTCAACTTACCGCATTTAGCCTTTTAAATTACCATTTTCACGGCGTGTGCGAAATGGGAAAGCAGTCAGCTATTGGATGATTTAAGGGTAAACCAGTCAAAATCAACCCTGGTCAGCGGTTTTGCTCACGTTCAGCAATCTCCTGCCTTTCTTCTGGCGGCGGCGTCAAAGGCCCGCAGAACCGCTGTGCAAGCCAGGTCGCCAGCGTCACCAGCGCCCATGAAATCAGCGTCGCGACCACCAGATCGCGCGGCCAGTGCATACCGAGCAGCAAACGACTGCCCATCACGCCCGTCGCCCACACCAGTAAAATGGCAATCGTCACCGTCCGGCGTCGCGGCCACAATAAGCCGACAGCGAGCAGCGCCCAGCTTGCCGCAAACATCGTGTGACCTGACGGAAACGCAAACCCGGTCTCTTTTTGCCAGTGTTGGCGTAAAAAGTGTGGAATAGCCTGCTGGGTGGTAAGTTGCTCCTTCACCAGGTCGCTGCGATCCTTACGTTTTAAAGTGTAGAACTCATCAACCGGAATATGATGCGTTTTTTCCAGCCATATCACGAAAGGACGCGGTTCCTGTACCCGCTCTTTCACCCACGACTTGACGCCCTGACCTAGCAGGATTGCCCCCGCCAGAATAGTAAAAAGCATTACCGCCGCTTTAAGACGAAAGCGCAAACACCAGAAGAACCAGCCACAGAGAATAACATGTGTGATGATACCCCACGGCTGAGTGACCGTTTCGGTTATCCAGTACATCGCTTTTAGCCATCCGGTATCCTGCCCCGGTTGCCAGCTCCAGCCGGACACCCACACGGTAACGGGCATAATCAACAACAATCCCGCGCCAGCCGCAGTACGCTTTGCAATCGACAGCATGAACACCTCTTTAACGGATAAGTGTCACAATCATAACCGAAAAATCCCCTGTTCGGGGAAATTGACAGATTTGTGCCATTCGCAGGATGATTGCGCGGCGGCGATTAGGTGAAGTCCGTCGCCTTATGGCAAAATAAGAAGATAAGCCAACAGGCAACGGCACAACATCGCGTGCCGGCATTATCTGGAGAAACACATGCAGCTTAAACGAGTGGCAGAAGCCAAACTGCCAACCCCATGGGGCGATTTCCTGATGGTGGGATTTGAAGAACTGGCAACCGGACACGATCACGTCGCGTTAGTATATGGTGATATTTCAGGTCAGACGCCGGTTCTGGCCCGTGTCCATTCAGAATGTCTGACGGGCGATGCCTTGTTCAGCCTGCGCTGCGACTGTGGTTTTCAACTGGAAGCCGCCCTGACGCATATTGCGGAAGAAGGACGCGGTATTCTGCTTTATCATCGTCAGGAAGGACGTAACATCGGCCTGCTCAATAAAATTCGCGCCTACGCGTTGCAGGACCAGGGCTACGACACCGTAGAGGCCAATCACCAGTTAGGGTTTGCCGCGGATGAGCGCGATTTCACCCTCTGCGCGGATATGTTCAAGCTGCTGGGCGTTGACGAAGTACGTCTGCTCACCAATAACCCGAAGAAAGTTGAGATTCTCACTGAAGCAGGGATCAATATCGTGGAGCGGGTCCCGCTTATTGTGGGCCGTAATCCCAATAATGAACATTATCTGGATACCAAAGCGGCCAAGATGGGTCACTTGTTGAGTAAGTAAGCCATGCGTTAAAAAAAGCCTGCATCGTGTCATGCAGGCTTTTTTACGACTTACTTCAGCATGTTACGAATCACGTAATGTAAAATGCCATCGTTCTGGTAGTAAGTTAACTCGGTCGCGGTATCGATGCGGCAACGGCACTGCACCACCTCTTTGTTCCCGTCGGTCCGGGTTAACGTCACCGGCACCGTCGCGCCAGGTTTCAGTTGTTGCAGATCGGCAATATCGATAGTCTCTTCCCCGGTCAGCCCCAGCGTTTTGCGCGTAACACCCTGTGGGAACTCCAGAGGCAGGATCCCCATCCCAATCAGGTTGGAGCGGTGGATACGTTCGAACGACTCCGCAATGACGACACGAATTCCCAGCAATCGCGGCCCTTTCGCCGCCCAGTCACGACTGGAACCCGACCCATACTCTTTACCAGCAATCACCGCCAGCGGGATGTTCTCCTGCTGATACTGCATAGCCGCATCATAGATAGACAACACCTCGGTGCCAGGCAGATGTCGCGTCATTCCGCCTTCCACACCCGGCACCATTTCGTTGCGAATACGGATGTTAGCGAAGGTCCCGCGCATCATCACTTCGTGGTTACCGCGTCGCGAACCGTAGGAGTTGAAGTCTTTGCGCTCCACGCCGTGGTTTTGCAGATAGCGCCCTGCAGGACTGTCAGCTTTAATACTCCCGGCCGGAGAAATGTGGTCAGTGGTCACCGAATCCCCCAACATCGCCAGAATGCGCGCGCCGTGAATATCGGTCACCGGCGCTGGCTGCGCCTGCATCTCGTCAAAGAACGGCGACAGGCGAATGTAGGTCGAGTCGTTTTGCCAGCCGTACGTGTCTGAGCGGTCAACATTGATCGCTTTCCACTCAGGCGTCCCTTCGAACACTTCCGCATATTCTTTGCGGAACATTTCTGAAGAGACCAGATCGACGGCGCGGGCAATTTCCTGCGCCGACGGCCAGATATCTTTCAGATAGACCGGATCGCCTTTGCGATCGTGGCCGAGCGGATCTTTCTCCAGGTTAATGTTCATATTGCCCGCGAGCGCGTAGGCAACGACAAGCGGCGGTGACGCCAGCCAGTTGGTTTTCACCAGCGGGTGAATACGACCTTCAAAGTTACGGTTGCCTGACAGCACCGCGCCTACGGTCAGATCACCCTTCTTAATCGCGGTTTCGATAGGCTCCGGCAGCGGTCCAGAGTTACCGATACAGGTCGTACAGCCATATCCCACCAGGTTAAAGCCCAGTTCATCGAGATACGGTGTCAGTTTCGCCTTTGCCAGATAATCTGACACCACTTTCGACCCTGGCGCCAGCGACGCTTTCACCCACGGCTGACGCTTCAGTCCCAGCATAACGGCTTTTTTCGCCAGCAAACCAGCCGCCATTAGCACGCTGGGGTTAGAGGTGTTGGTACAGGAGGTAATGGCCGAGATGACCACCGCTCCGTCAGGAAGCTGATATGACTGTCCGTTTAGCACATACTCTACCGGCCGACGGTCTTTCTGCGCAGTGTTCAGTTCCAGTTCGCTGCTGGCGGCAAAGGCTTTCGGCACATCGCCGAGTGCGACGCGATCCTGCGGACGTTTCGGCCCGGCGAGGCTTGCCTCGACATCATTCATATCCAGCGCCAGGGTACTGGTGAAGATCGGTTCATCACCGGCGTTGCGCCACATACCCTGCGCCTTCGCGTATTTCTCCACCAGTTCGATTTGGTCTTCACTGCGTCCGCTCAACCGCATATAGTCCAGCGTCACACCGTCGATCGGAAAGAAACCACAGGTCGCACCATATTCCGGCGACATATTGGCGATGGTAGCCCGGTCAGCCAGCGGTAAAGAGTCCAGCCCGTCGCCATAAAATTCGACAAATTTGCCGACTACACCGTGCTTACGCAGCATCTGGGTGACGGTTAACACGAGATCCGTTGCAGTGATCCCCTCACGCAGTTTTCCGGTCAGTTTGAAACCCACCACATCCGGGATCAACATTGAGACAGGTTGCCCCAACATTGCCGCTTCAGCCTCGATACCACCCACGCCCCAGCCCAGAACACCCAGACCGTTAATCATGGTGGTGTGTGAATCTGTGCCGACCAGCGTGTCCGGATAAGCCACCCATTCACCGTCCTGCAATTCGCTCCACACCGCTTTGCCAAGATATTCCAGGTTAACCTGGTGGCAAATACCGGTTCCCGGCGGCACGACGCTAAAGCGACTGAAGGCCTGTTGGCCCCATTTCAGAAACACATAGCGCTCATGGTTACGTTCCATTTCAAGGCGCACGTTCTCTTCGAATGCATCGTCATCGCCAAAATGGTCAACGGTGACGGAGTGGTCGATCACCAGATCCACTGGCGAGAGAGGATTCACTTTCGCCGTATCGCCGCCCAGGCGTTTTACCGCTTCGCGCATTGCGGCGAGGTCCACCACCGCCGGGACGCCGGTAAAGTCCTGCATCAGTACGCGTGCTGGACGGTAGGCAATTTCGCGATCGGCATGGGCATTTTTTAGCCACCCTGCCAGCGCCTGGATATCGTCCTGGGTAACCGAATCGCCGTCCTGCCAGCGCAGCAGGTTTTCCAGTAAGACTTTCAGTGATTTGGGCAGACGGGTGAGATCGCCCAAAGATTTCGCAGCCAGCGGCAGACTGTAATAGTGGTAGGTTTTGTCTTTGGCCTGCAGTGTGTCCTTACTGGCTTCTCGTAGGGTTGACGACATAGCTCCTCCTTAATGACAGGGTTGCGATGCCCTGATTCTCCTCAGGGTGAATATTAAAGATAACACAAACAGAATGTAACGTTTTGATAACAACCCAAATTGATAAAAGAGGAAAAACCGAACGGCGAAGATACAAGTGCGGGCGAGCGCGTGTATGAGGGGGAAGAAAACCTCGCCGTAGCGAGGTTTCAGATTGCTGGCAACCTGTAGATTTGTGTTTATGCCGGGTGGCGGCTAAGGCTTACCTGTTCTACAGACTTTTCGATATCAATGTGTTGCTCAGGCCACATATGAGCCTGCTAAGCGTAGCGCCATCAGGCGGAAGGGTTGAGATTAATTCATCACGATCCAGAGCAGTTCAGCCCAAAAGAGCAGAGAGACGGAAAATGCGCCCATCCAGGACCAGTATTTCATATTTGCAGACATCATCGGCTATACCCGTTTTGTTTAATACATTGTGTTGAGACTTTCTCACCGCTTTATTGCTGCGGTGTATAGGTAAAAGCGCACCGTGATAATTTATCGGTACAAAAGAAACGGTAATAAGAATGGTGACGATTATTGTTTCTGTTGATCGTCTTCGTCGAATAACTCAATAAACTTTTGCTGTTGCTGAGTCAGCTTCCAGGATTTGGGAACAGTTTTCACGCACGCGCCTTTTTTCGTTTCTCGTACGGTGTCACCAGAGTGACATGTAGGTAACGACGTCTGTTGTGGGTCGTGAACCTCCATTTTTACCCCCAGGCATTCCAGATCAACAGTGCGATCACAACCCAAAACAGCGCTGAGCCCAGGAAAACCGCAAGCCAGGCTTTGCGTTTCATCTCAGGGTCCCGACGTGGCTCCTGGTTTTCAGACGGCATTGCTAACCTCATACAATCGGCATCACTTATCATTTAAGCACCAACAATCGGTACAATTAATCATCAGATGAGACAAATCCTAATGAAACTTTAGTCAAAAATCCAGTGAATTTACGAATCGTTTCCAGTGAATAA
>NZ_JBFWLF010000138.1:0-11535 GCF_050252275.1 Citrobacter sp.
CTCTTCTCGGGTCATATGGCCCATCGCGTTGATATATATGGAGTCATGCTGGCTTTTGGTTGCATGGTGTGAGATGAGAAATGATTTTCGTCATTTCAGAACTGACCAAATCGAAGAGATTGTGCAACTGGATTCCACGTACAGGGAAAGCAGAACGACTTTATTGAAAAAATGGAGAATTAAAGAAGGGATCTGCGTGGGGAAAGAGTACTGACAAAAACTGTCACAGCGAGTTTGTATACTACCCCAGCAGTAAGACTCAATCCTACTTCATAGGGGGAATTATGGATTTTCAGAATAAAGTAGCTGTGATAACAGGAAATACTACAGGTATAGGTGAAGCTGTCGCAGAGCAATTACACAAACAGGGTGCGAAGGTCGTCATTATATCCCGCTCATCAGAGCAGGCTAAACAAAAAGCGAAACGGTTATCTTCACAGGGACAACAAGCAATAGGGATCGGATGTGATGTGTCGCAGCCTGAACAAGTACGGAAAATGATAGATGACGTTATCAAACATTTTGGCAGGCTTGATTATGCTGTAAATAATGCAGGCTTAACAGGAGAGCATGATAAAAATATTACAGAGCAGACAGTTGAAAACTGGGATAAGGTCATTGCCACCTCATTGAGCGGCATTTTTTACTGCTTAAAATACGAGATACCTCAGATGATAAAGTCTGGTGGCTCTATTGTTAATTTATCTGCAGTAAATGGACTGGTTGGCATTCCTGGGTTGGCACCTTATACCACGGCTAAGCATGGTATAATCGGCTTAACCCAAACCGCAGCGCTTGAGTTTGCATGTCAAGGCATTCGAATCAATGCGGTCGCGCCGGGCTATGTCCAGACCCCACGAATGAGTGAATTCCCTGAAAATATCGTACGCAGTTTCGCAAATAGTCACCCAATGAAAAGGATGGCAAAAATGCAAGAAATAGCAGACTTCATATTGTTTTTGCTGTCAGACAAATCAGCGTTTTGCACCGGAGGCGTTTATCCCATTGATGGTGGTTATTTAGCTGAGTAAAATTCACTTAACCCTTTTAAATGATAATAATTACCTCACCTGTGTGGTTGGCTAAACGGGAGCGACAGAACACCTGTCGTTCGCGCTTCCGTTGTAGGGCCAATAATAGACACATTATTCGCATGGATTGTCTGCTCTCCATTGGTCATACATGTGCCATTAACCCTATCTGCGTCTGGCATAACGCGAGCAGAATAAAAGATCATTAAGTCTGTTGTGCGCAAGAAGCAGAAATAATGAGCAACGCTATTGTTTATAGCAGCGCAGGCTGGATGCAGGGTACCGTTGATAGCGCTATTGTGCTTAACGTGCACGAGATAAACACACTCTACAGGCAAAAAATTCGCGCCATGCTGTGAACATGTTCCATTCGGACAGACTGGCCGCACCCTTGACGTTTAAACAGAAATAGAAGCGATGTGCGGTTGAAACGATAAAAATCGTTGGCAAGCGTTATTCGCCTGAGCACCAGGATCGCACAATGATAAGAAAAGATGACTGATTTCATTGGCTGTATGGGGAAATATACCAAGTGAATATACCAACACTATACCAACAGCCAAAAAAACAAAGGGGTTACCTTTCGGTAACCCCTTTTTTTAATCTGGCGGAAGCGCAGAGATTCGAACTCTGGAACCCTTTCGGGTCGCCGGTTTTCAAGACCGGTGCCTTCAACCGCTCGGCCACACTTCCGGAATGAGGCGCACTATAAACATCCCGATGCGCTGTGTAAAGCCCGAATGTGTTCGTTTGCCTGAAAAACAGTCAAAATGCTGTTAATAGCCTGAAATAACAACAGATTGACCATTTATTCAGCACGACACTCATACTTTATCAGCTATTTACTGTTACCCACGATGAAACCTGATTTAGATCAAATGAGTAAAGATGGGTAAAAGCGCTGTGTCGTCGTCTGTGTTTTCATTATCCTCCATCATTAATTACATCTGTCATAAGAGAGTGACTCATGGATCGTATTGTTAGTTCATCACATGACCGTACATCGCTACTTAGCACGCACAAAGTACTGCGTAATACCTATTTTCTGCTGAGCCTGACGCTGGCATTTTCGGCGATCACCGCCACCGCCAGCACCGTGCTGATGCTGCCTTCTCCGGGTCTGATTCTGACGCTGGTGGGGATGTACGGGCTGATGTTCCTGACCTATAAAACGGCGAACAAGCCAAGCGGTATTATTTCCGCGTTTGCCTTCACTGGTTTCCTCGGTTACATCCTTGGGCCGATTCTGAACGCTTACCTGTCCGCTGGAATGGGCGACGTGATCGGTATGGCGCTGGGCGGCACCGCGCTGGTGTTCTTCTGCTGCTCCGCCTATGTGCTGACCACCCGCAAAGACATGTCCTTCCTCGGCGGCATGCTGATGGCCGGTATTGTGGTGGTACTGATTGGTATGGTTGCTAACATCTTCCTGCAACTGCCAGCGCTGCACCTGGCGATCAGCGCGGTGTTTATCCTGATTTCTTCAGGCGCAATCCTGTTTGAAACCAGCAACATCATCCGTGGCGGTGAAACCAACTACATCCGCGCAACGGTTAGCCTCTACGTTTCGCTGTACAACATCTTTGTCAGCCTGCTCAGCATTTTGGGCTTCGCCAGCCGCGATTAACGGCAATCCGGCATGACACCCGGCCCCGCTTATGCGGGGCTGAGACTACTGACAAAGAAGGAAAAAACGTGGTTTTTCCATCTTTGTGGTTATCAGCCGAAAATCAATGAATTGATTTTCCAGGTTTTTAATAAGGTGATCTCTGCTTGTCCGGTATTGTGATGAGGTCTGTCATCCCTCTCGGCCCCGCTTATGCGGGGCTTTGTTTTTTGGTAAACTGCCGCCAGGTTGTCTAACGCAGTGAAGAATTATGTTGATCTTTGAAGGTAAAGAAATCGCTACCGACGCCGACGGCTATCTGAAAGATAGCGCGCAGTGGAGCGAACCGATGGCGGTGGTCATTGCTGAAAACGAGGGAATTATCCTCTCCCCGGAACACTGGGAAGTGGTGCGTTTTGTGCGCGACTTTTATCTGGAGTTTAATACCTCGCCTGCGATTCGTATGTTAGTCAAAGCGATGGCGAATAAGTTTGGCGAGGAGAAAGGCAACAGCCGTTATCTGTATCGTCTGTTTCCAAAAGGCCCGGCAAAACAGGCCACTAAAATTGCTGGCCTGCCAAAACCGGTGAAGTGTATTTAATAACGAATACTAAAACCGGTAAACGCCTCTCGAGGACGGTGCGGCTCACTCAGGACTCTGTCTACCCGGGCAGAACGCGGGCCGCCGTCCTTGAGCCATTTCAGTAATTTGTCGACCTGCTCCGCTTCGCCGCTGGCAACCACCTCCACGCTGCCATCATCCCTGTTCCTGGCGTAACCGGTTAAGCTCAGACGCCGTGCCTCCTGCTGCGTGGTATAGCGAAATCCCACGCCCTGAACCCGGCCATAAACCCACGCGATAATGCAGACTCTCGACATTGTTATTCTCCTTCACATCCTCGGGCGCGTTGCAAATCCGGGTAAAACTCAGGACAATGGCGCCCATTTCTTTGATTCGACAGAACCGTTAATTATGAGTGTACGTTTAGTGTTAGCCAAAGGGCGCGAAAAATCATTACTTCGCCGTCATCCGTGGGTCTTTTCTGGTGCCGTTGCCCGTATGGAAGGTAAAGCCAACCTCGGTGAAACCATCGACATTGTTGACCATCAGGGTAAATGGTTAGCCCGTGGCGCCTTTTCCCCGGCGTCGCAAATCCGCGCACGCGTCTGGACCTTCGACAAGAACGAGTCTGTCGATATCGCCTTCTTCACCCGCCGTCTGCAACAGGCGCAGCAATGGCGCGACTGGCTGGCGAAAAAAGATGGTCTGGACAGCTATCGTTTGATCGCCGGAGAATCCGACGGCTTGCCGGGCATAACCATCGACCGCTTCGGTCATTTCCTGGTGCTGCAACTGCTCAGCGCTGGCGCGGAATATCAGCGTGCCGCATTGATTAGCGCGCTGCAAGCGCTCTACCCGGAATGTGCGATTTATGACCGTAGCGATGTCGCGGTACGTAAAAAAGAGGGGATGGAGCTGACGCAAGGCCCGGTCACCGGTGAGATCCCCCCTGCACTGCTGCCAATTGAAGAGCACGGTATGAAGCTGCTGGTGGATATCCAGGGCGGTCACAAAACCGGTTATTACCTCGATCAGCGTGACAGCCGTCTGGCGACGCGCCGTTATGTCGAAAACCAGCGGGTGCTCAATTGTTTCTCCTACACCGGAGGTTTTGCTGTTTCTGCGCTGATGGGCGGTTGCCGTCAGGTGATCAGCGTCGATACCTCCCAGGAAGCGCTGGATATTGCGAAACAGAACGTTGAACTCAACAAACTCGATCTCAGCAAGGCAGAATTTGTCCGTGACGATGTCTTTAAACTGTTACGAACCTATCGCGATCGTGGCGAAAAGTTTGATGTCATCGTGATGGATCCGCCGAAGTTTGTCGAAAACAAAAGCCAGTTGATGGGGGCATGTCGGGGTTACAAGGATATCAACATGCTGGCGATCCAGTTACTGAATCCGGGCGGCGTGCTGTTGACGTTCTCCTGTTCCGGCCTGATGACAACAGATTTATTTCAGAAAATCATCGCCGATGCCGCAATTGATGCGGGGCGTGATGTACAATTTATAGAGCAGTTCCGTCAGGCCGCCGATCATCCCGTGATCGCTACCTACCCGGAAGGGCTGTATCTGAAAGGGTTTGCCTGTCGCGTCATGTAACTTGAAAAGTGGAATTTTACCCTCATATCGAGAGTAATGATTTCCCGGGAGGTGACTATGATTGCCAGCAAATTCGGTATCGGCCAGCAGGTCCGCCATTCCCTGTTAGGATATCTCGGAGTGGTCGTGGATATCGACCCGGTCTATTCGCTTGCAGAGCCGTCACCTGATGAGTTGGCGGTCAACGACGAGCTTCGCGCCGCTCCGTGGTATCACGTGGTGATGGAAGATGATGACGGTCGTCCAGTGCATACCTATCTTGCCGAAGCGCAGCTAAGCAGCGAAACGCAGGACGAGCATCCTGAACAGCCTTCGATGGATGAGCTTGCTCAGACCATTCGTAAACAGTTGCAGGCTCCTCGCCTGCGTAACTGATCCTTACCAGGGCCCGATGACGCATTGCTTCTCGGGCCTGTCTTCTTTCGGACGCCAGACTCGTCAACTTACTTCGTTAACCCCAGTCGTGGGATCTCAATCGCCGGGCAGCGATCCATCACCACCATCAATCCCGCTTCGCGCGCCAGCACCGCTGCCTGCTCATTAATCACGCCCAATTGCATCCACAGCGTTTTCGCGCCAATCGCAATCGCTTCCTGAGCGACGCCCCATGCCGCTTCTGAATTACGGAACACATCCACCATATCCACTTTTTCCGGCACGTCCGCCAGCGTCGCGTAGCCCTGCTGCCCTAACAAGGTTTTACCGGCAACCTTCGGGGAAACCGGAATCACGTGATAGCCCTGATCGAGTAAATACTTCATCACGCGGTAGCTTGGACGGTCAGGCTTATCGCTTGCGCCAACCAACGCAATGGTTCGGGTCGAGGTTAAAATGCCAGCAATATCGGTCTCTTTCATCATCATTCTCCAGGCTGTTTTGCAAAGTGTACGACAATCCTGACAACCCAACCATGCGTCCCACCCGTAAGTATGAGAGCAAAACGCCAAAATATGTCTATATGTTAGTAAACATGATTATCGAAAAATTTTGATACATTGTTACCGGGCGGTCTTTGGACAGGAGAACCCTATGAAAACCGGCACTGTGACCCTGATGATAGCCCTCTGCTTGCCGGTCACGGTTTTCGCTACCACTCTTCGTCTTTCAACCGACATTGACCTGCTGGTACTGGACGGCAAAAAGGTCTCCAGTTCACTCCTGCGCGGCGCGGACAGCATTGAGCTCGATAATGGGCCCCATCAACTTGTTTTTCGGGTTGAGAAGACAATCCGCCTTACCAGCCATGCAGAACAGCTCTACATTTCCCCGCCGCTGGTGATCAGTTTTGACACTCAGCGCGTGGAGCAGGTTAATTTTCACCTTCCGCGCCTGGAAAGCGACCGCGACACCAGCCATTTTGACGTGGTGCCACGGCTGGAATTACTGGATGGCAATGCGATGCCGATCCCGGTACAACTGGATATCCTCGTCATTACCTCAAAAACTAAAGCCATTGATTTTGAGGCAGAAACGGAGCGCTACAATAAATCGGCAAAACGTGCTTCCTTACCCCAGTTCGCGACGATGATGGCCGACGACAGCACTCTGCTGTCGGGGGTCTCAGAACTGGATACCATCCCGCCGCAATCTCAGACGCTCACAGAACAGCGTCTGAAATACTGGTTTCGCCAGGCGGACCCGCAAACGCGTAATAGCTTTCTGCAATGGGCGGAGAAACAGCCCTCGTCCTGATGTTTTGTTCCGTCCGGCTTTTTTTTCGTCTTTCTCTTGCAGCATCAGGCACATTCAGTACTCTGTAGCAAAACCCACAATGGAACTGAATGATGGAACTGACGACTCGCACTTTGCCGGCGCGTAAGCACATTGCGCTGGTTGCACACGATCACTGCAAAAAGATGTTGATGAGCTGGGTAGAACGCCACCAGCCGTTGCTGGAAAAACATGTGCTCTACGCCACCGGGACGACCGGAAATCTTATTCAACGCGCGACGGGTATGGACGTTAACGCCATGCTGAGCGGTCCGATGGGCGGCGATCAGCAGGTTGGCGCGTTGATTTCTGAAGGGAAAATTGATGTGCTGATTTTCTTCTGGGATCCGCTTAACGCGGTTCCGCACGATCCGGATGTGAAAGCGTTGCTGCGCCTGGCGACCGTCTGGAATATCCCTGTCGCCACCAACGTCGCCACGGCGGATTTCATTATCCAGTCGCCACACTTCAATGATGCCGTTGACGTGCTCATTCCGGACTATCCGCGTTATCTGGCTGAACGCCTCAAGTAATCCCGCGCAGGCGACGGGCGTCGCCTGTTGCTTACGGTTTTCTTACCACCGGCACGTCCAGGTCTTTGAGATCCTCCACGAAGCGTGAGGGGGTCGCTTTGTTGTACAGCAGCCAGACCCGATGGCGGGCGCGGGTCAGGGCAACGTAAAGCAACCGCCGCTCTTCCGCATCCGGAAAATCTTCCACGACCGGCAGCAACGCCTCTTCCATGATGGATTCACGCGCCGGTGCCGGGAACCCATCGCTCCCTTCCTGTAGCCCGACAATGATAACGTAATCCGCCTGTTGCCCCTTGCTGGCGTGGATGGTCATGAAATCAAGTTGTAGCTTAGGCCAACGGGTTGCCGCCTTTTCGAGACTGGCCGGTTTCAGATGGTGATAACGCGCCAGCACCAGAATCCGCTCGTCGGCTTTCGCATAACCGGAAAGCTTATCCAGCAACGCATCAAGCTGCGTGTCATCCAGCAACGTAACGGCTTTCTTATCTCCCGTCGTCAGACTATTAAGCGGTTTCTTGAGCTGATGTGGGTTCTGCTGAATAAAGCGGTTAGCGATTTCGCCAATGCGGTTGTTGAAACGGTAGGTGGTGTCGAGATCGCAACGGTCACCGTCGCCGAAGGTCTGATGAAATGCGGTCGTTAAGGAAAGCTGCGCACCGCTAAAACGGTAAATAGCCTGCCAGTCATCCCCGACGGCGAACAACGTGGTATGGCTATTTTGCTTACGCAATGCAGCCAGCAGCGCGGCACGCTGCGGGGAGATATCCTGAAATTCATCCACCAGAATATGCTTCCACGGACTGACAAAACGCCCTTTTTCCAGAATCACAATAGCCTGATGAATCAGACCAGAAAAATCGACGGCGTTTTCCGCTTTCAGCGCACTTTTCCAGGCTTTCAGCAATGGCGCCATCAGCTTCACGCGCTTTCCAAACAGATCCCGAATCTCCTCCGGTGCGCTGGCAATCATCTCCGCCTGGGCTCCGCCATGCATGCGCATCAGGCTCACCCAGCGATCCAGACGCGAGGCAAGACGCCGCTGTAGTTTTTCATCGTCCCAGAAATTGCCTTCCGGCACCGTCCACGCCATCTCCTCTTCCAGCCACTGTCGCCAGCCCTTCGCCTGCGCTTTTTTCTCGCTGCATTGTTGACGCCAGGTGCTGATGAATAGTTTATTTCGCGCGGCGGTGTCATTTTCAAGCTTACTGATGGTCGGTACTTTTTTGCTGCCCTGTTGAATGATATGCAGCGCCAGGGCATGGAACGTCCGCGCCGTTATCTCCTCGGTATGAAGCCGCTCACGAATACGCTCATCCATCTCCTGCGCCGCTTTGCGACCAAAAGCCAGTAGCAGGATCTGTTCTGCGGCCGCTTCGCCCCGCGCCAACAGCCAACCCGCCCGCGCCACCAGCACGGATGTTTTACCGCTACCGGCCCCAGCCAGCACCAGCAAAGAATGTTCGCCATTGACGACCGCTCTGGCCTGAGCCGGATTGAGCGGTGACGATTCCACCTGCTGGAAAAAATCGGCGTATTCTGTCAACATCGTTTCGGTATACGCCTGGTTATGCTGCAGGCGACATGCCTCGATATCTTTCAGCCACGCCTGGCACTGTCGCAGCGCATCGCGACAGTTATCAAACTCTTCCAGCCGATTAACCGGTAACGGCAGCGCAGCAAACGCCCGCAGGATCTGTTGCTGTAATCCCGTCGTCTGCTCGCGCGTCAGCCAGGCATTTTGCCCGGTTCGGGCTGCAATCAAATCCAGTTGCTCCTGCAGTACGCCAGCCGCAACTTCACTCATCTCCTGGCTCCACTGCTGCCAGCGGCTATTCAGATGGTGATGGAAGCGCTGAGTTTCTGCCCACTCGGTGCCATGCAGTCGCACCACTTTTTCGTCCGGCAGCACAAATTCCAGCTCACCCCACACCAGCCCGCGCTTACAATGAATCGCCAGTAACTGATTGAAGGGAATGAGATATTCATGGCGATCGCCCGATACCTTAATGCCGGCATTAAGGATAACCGCCCGATCATACGGGTGTTGCGCCAGACGTTTACCAATAGACGTTGCTTTCAGTTCCATGACTCAGCCGATCCAGACAAAGCGTATTTCTTCTCAGTGTAACCGCCAGAGAATACGTGCTCCAGCCCAAAAAAACGTTACAATTGCCGGAAATCACAGAAAACCAGAATCAATCGAGGGTTTATGCGTACCGTTCTGAATATTTTGAATTTTGTGTTGGGGGGTTTTGCCACCACGCTGTCCTGGTTCCTGGCAACGCTGGTCAGTATAGTGCTGATCTTCACCCTGCCGCTCACCCGCTCATGCTGGGAAATCACCAGGTTGTCGCTGCTGCCTTACGGAAACGAAGCGGTTCATGTTGATGAACTGGATCCGGCGGGTAAAAGTGTGCTGATGAATACGGGCGGGACGCTGCTGAATATTTTCTGGCTGATCTTCTTCGGCTGGTGGCTGTGTCTGATGCACATCGCCGCAGGTATCACCCAGTGCATCACGATCATTGGTATTCCGGTTGGCATTGCGAACTTTAAGATAGCCGCGATTGCACTCTGGCCAGTGGGACGTCGGGTTGTCTCCGTAGAAGTCGCACGTGCAGCACGCGAAGCGAACGCCCGTCGCCGTTTTGAGTCATCAGGACGCTAAGTCAGTATGTTAAGTCCCCTGCTTCGCCGCTATACCTGGAACAGCACCTGGCTGTATTACGTGCGTATTTTTATCGCCCTCTGCGGAACAACAGCGCTGCCCTGGTGGTTGGGTGATGTCAAACTGACCATCCCCCTGACGCTGGGGATGGTGGCAGCGGCGCTGACCGATCTGGACGATCGTCTCGCGGGTCGTCTGCGCAACCTGATCATTACGCTAATCTGCTTTTTTATCGCCTCTGCGTCAGTCGAGCTACTGTTTCCTTACCCATGGCTGTTCGCCATCGGACTGACGCTCTCTACCAGCGGTTTTATCCTGCTCGGCGGTTTAGGGCAGCGTTATGCGACGATTGCCTTTGGCGCATTGCTGATCGCCATTTACACCATGCTTGGGGCGTCGTTGTACGCCCAATGGTATCAGCAACCGCTTCTGCTGCTGGCGGGCGCTATCTGGTACAACGGACTGACGCTTATCGGCCATTTGCTGTTCCCGATTCGTCCCTTGCAGGACAATCTGGCACGCAGCTATGAACAACTGGCGCACTATCTGGAGCTGAAGTCACGGCTTTTTGACCCGGATATTGAAAATGAAAGCCAGGCACCGCTTTATGACTTAGCGCTGGCCAACGGCCAACTGATGGCGACACTGAATCAGACGAAAGTGTCCCTGTTGACTCGCCTGCGCGGCGACCGGGGGCAGCGCGGCACGCGGCGTACTCTGCATTACTACTTTGTGGCGCAGGATATTCATGAGCGCGCCAGCTCCTCGCATATTCAATACCAGACGCTACGTGACCATTTCCGTCACAGCGACGTGATGTTCCGCTTTCAACGCCTGATGTCGATGCAGGGCCAGGCCTGTCTGCAACTGTCGCGCTGTATTTTGTTGCGCGTCCCCTATCAGCACGATCCGCATTTTGAACGCGCCTTCACGCATCTCGACGCCGCGCTTGAGCGAATGCGGGCAAACGGCGCCTCCGCCGATCTGCTGAAAACGCTGGGATTTTTACTGGCTAATTTGCGCGCCATCGATGCACAACTGGCAACAATTGAATCAGAACAGGCGCAGGCTATGCCGCGTAACGAATCGGAAAACCAGCTCGCCGATGACAGTCCACACGGGTTCAGCGATATCTGGCTGCGTCTGAGTCGTAACTTTACCCCCGAATCGGCGCTGTTTCGCCATGCGGTCAGGATGTCTCTGGTTCTGTGCGTCGGCTACGCGATCATTCAGATAACCGGTATGCATCACGGTTACTGGATCCTGCTGACCAGCCTGTTTGTTTGTCAGCCAAACTACAACGCCACGCGGCACCGCCTGGCGCTGAGGATTATCGGTACGCTGGTCGGGGTGGCGATTGGTATCCCGATTTTATGGTTTGTTCCGTCGCTGGAAGGTCAGCTAATTTTACTGGTGATCACCGGCGTTCTGTTCTTTGCCTTTCGCAACGTCCAGTATGCCCACGCCACTATGTTTATCACGCTGCTGGTCCTGCTGTGCTTCAACTTGCTCGGCGAAGGGTTTGAAGTCGCCCTCCCCAGGGTGATTGATACGCTCATCGGCTGCGCCATCGCCTGGGCGGCAGTGAGCTTTATCTGGCCGGACTGGCGTTTCCGAAACCTCCCGCGAGTGATGGAAAGAGCGACCGATGCAAACTGTCGTTATCTTGACGCCATCCTGGAGCAGTACCATCAGGGACGCGATAATCGACTGGCGTATCGGATTGCCCGTCGCGATGCCCATAAACGCGATGCTGAGCTGGCCTCCGTGGTGTCGAATATGTCCAGCGAGCCCGACGTGACGGCACAAACACGTGAGGCCGC
>NZ_JBFWLF010000139.1:0-11528 GCF_050252275.1 Citrobacter sp.
ATTAACCAGAGTGCAGTATTAGTTGCTTCTTTGCGGAAATTTGCTGCGACCATCATAATGCGCTGTGAACGATTCTGGTTAATTTGCAACTCTTCCAGGCTATCGTGCTCAAGAAATTCAGCCAGCACGTCAGCCGCAGGACGCGTTTCTTCTGGTTCGTTCTGATCAAGGTAACGCTGGAAGATCTCAACAATGTGTTCTTTGCGCAGATTCGCGCAGTAACCCGCGTACTTCAGCGCCTGCCAGACGACATCGCGCCCGGAATCGTCGAGCTTATTCTCGATGATCACCAGATTACCGTCCTTGTCGATCGCCAGTAGATCAAGCCGCTCTTTGGTGTCGTCGAACCCGGCAAACTCTTTCTGAATGATAAGTAGTTCGTCATCGCTGCTGCGGGTCAGCGCCTGTGGGTGTTTTGCCAGCCATTCCTGTAAGTGGTAGCGCTCGGTGAAACCCGCGTTATTGAAGGTGGTTTCCTGAAGAGGCTGCAGGCTATTGCTGGGCTGATCGACTTTAAACATAGTCAGCTTCCTTGGCTATTTCCTCGGCTTCCGGTAGGGTGATTTCGCCGGAGAGGAGTTTGGGGAGTAGGGTATCGCGTAACTGTGAAAGCTGGGTATTCTCTCTATTATGGCTTTCAATATAAGAATAAAACTCTTTTACTTTATTTGAGAAAATTTTAACTAATCGTGTATCAGGCTCTATGCATGTCCATCCCATTATGGCTGTTTTGTCCCCTCTGGGCATCTTCACACCTTTTGACGTTTGCATCATAAAGTCAAAAAATGAGTCTTGGTAAAGAATATTGTATAAATATTCGGCTGTGATATTTTTTTTATGTTCGAAAGCTAAAACATCCGGAGAACGTCCCCCTGAAAATCGGGCAAGCCATATTTTTTTAAAATAAGGCCGTATATTTGAAATTAAAATGTGTCCAGGATTAAAAGATGGTGTGGTATTAGATGAAGGTAGTGATGTAGCGCGCTCTATCCCCATTTTGTTACCAAGCATATTTTCAGTAGAGAGATATATATCGTTGTTTAACTCAGATACATTGATTTTCCCAGATGCGAAGGCGGCAATATTACTTAATGGAACTAAATGCCAACCTTCAGGTATTTTAACAGATTCAATGTTCTGCATTGCAGACGGAAAATATTCTGCTGTAGCCTTGAGTTCAGTATATTTTTCAGGATAAGCCTGCTTAAATACAGCCAAAGAATTTGCTTTCTTTCCAGAAATTGACATCATGGCAGCAAGAGTAGCATCTTCCTGCGAGCCACCGGCTTCTAATACCGCAATTTTGACTTTAACTGGTTCAAAATCGACAAACCAGTTTTTGAACAGGGCTTGCGCCATTTGTTCGAGAGTTTGATTTATATCCTGATTTAGTTGGATTTTATGATCGAGATTAATCACTCGATGTACAAGTTCCTTTTGAGCATCTAGTTGCGGGACTGTTATTGGTATGCCTACCATATCTGCACGTTTTATACTCGCTTGGACAGTAGTAACGAGTCTAGCTTCAATGTCATGCTGAAACTGCTTTCCTCTCATGTAATAAAACATGAACCATGGGTCAACAAGATCCTTTTTAAACCTAATGCCTAATATATTTTGAGCAATTGCCACCGTTTCAGTGGGGGGAGTCATTACAACTCTTGCAGTCGTCCCAACTGTTGAAAAGAGAATATCGTTTGGTTCAAGATAAGCCCTGAACCAAGAATTGTAAGTTTCTTTATCGACAAATTTGGTACCAACAATCTTTGGATAAAGATTGGATTCAGGCAAATGCTTGACTTCCAGTAACGGAATACCGCTTTCTGAAAGTGGCGGTGTTTTCCCTCTATTATCAATCCATTTTTCTACAAGATCGCCGAAACAGTAGGTTTTATATCTCATAACCCATCCCCTCCAAACTCGCCTTAATCTGTGCTTCCAGCTTGGCACTCTCTGCCAATTGCTCTTTAAGCAGCATTGTCAGTCGCGCCATTTTCTCCGCAAACGGTTCATCATCTACTTCCCGCTCGGCAGCACCAACATAGCGCCCAGGGGTCAGAACAAAATCATTTCTCTTTATATCGTCCAGTGTGGCTGCAAAGCAGAAGCCTGCTTCATCTTCATATTCTTTATCTGTCTGCCAGGCATGGAAGGTATCTGCAATCTTGCGGATATCATCCGACGAAAAGTCGCGTAATACGCGATCTTTCATAAAGCCAATCTGGCGAGCATCGATAAACAACACTTCCCCTTTACGGTGCGCTTTGCCGTTACCACCCGATTTATCTTTGGTCAGTAGCCAGATACAGGCCGGGATTTGCGTATTGGTAAACAGTTGCCCAGGCAGCGCTACCATACATTCCACTAGATCTGCCTCAATAATCGCCCGGCGGATTTCGCCTTCACTGTTGGTATTGGAACTCATCGAACCGTTCGCCAGCAACAGCGCCATTGAACCTTTCGGGGCCAGATGGTGGATCATGTGCTGCATCCATGCAAAGTTGGCGTTACCCTGCGGCGGGGTGCCGTATTTCCAGCGAGCATCCTCTTCCAGCGTTTTGCTCCACCACTCTTTCATATTGAAAGGTGGGTTAGCCATAACAAAATCAGCACGCAAATCCGGGTGCTGATCGTTCAGGAACGTATCGGCGTTCTGTTTACCGAAGTTAAAATCAATACCGCGAATCACCATATTCATCGCAGCCAGACGCCAGGTGGTAGGGTTGGACTCCTGCCCATAAACGGAGATGTTACGCTTTTGCTCGGCGGCGTTGTAATGCTTTTCATCAGCGTGTGCTTCAATAAAGCGATCGCTGGAAACAAAGAACCCACCAGACCCCATCGCCGGGTCATACACGCGGCCATTGTAGGGCTGGAGCATTTCAACAATCAGCGTAACGATGCTTTTCGGCGTGTAATACTGGCCGCCCTGTTTGCCTTCCGCCAGCGCAAACTGACCAAGGAAGTATTCGTAAACGTGGCCGAGAATATCTTTGCTCTTCAAATTGAGCTTCACGCCATTGTATTTAGGTTCGCTGAAACTGGTATCGGAGAAAACGTTAATCAGGCTGATTAACAGGTCATTACCAAGCTGATAGTGGCCGATACGGTTAAGGATGTTTTTTAGTTTAGGGTTACTGTTTTCGATAGTATCCAGAGCTATATCAACCAGCTTCGATACTGACGTCATGACGATATCTTTGCCGCTATCGTCTTTCCCCAGAATGGTTCCTACTGGTAGTGCAGCATTGGTTTTAAGCGTTTCCCAGCGAGCCAGCTTAGGCACCCAGAAAACGTTTTTCTCGGTGTAATAGTCCTGAACTTCCAGTTCTTCTTCGATCGCCTGCTGGTAATCCTCTTCCGTGTCGTAATCATCACGAGAAAGCGCGTAAATGTTGTCCGGGTTGGACTTGTCTTCAAACAGCCCTCTCAGTTCCTTCTGACGAGTGTCAAAGGCATCTGAAACATACTTCAGAAAGATAAGCCCCAGAACCACATGCTTGTAGTTGGCCGCGTCCATATTGGCGCGTAGCTTGTCTGCGGCTTTCCAGAATTTAGTATCCAGATCGTTCAGAAATTGCTGTTCAGCGTTGTCCATCAAAACCTCAAAAAATCATTTATGCCTGGTTGGATGTCCAGGTTGTGTAAAATCGGGGAAATTGCCAATGATCATACCCTGACGTCAGAGCGATACCAAGATGTAGGGCTGATTTCCGCATCAATACCTTGTGGCAAAGGGGGATTACTCTTTTACACTTATCGGCGCAAAATAACGGTATTTTCCATTTCCCTACCGGAGCATCTTACGCGCTATGACCACTCTCGTTTTTCCTATTCTCATGCAGACGAAGCGCTACGCAATGAGCTTGAGAAGCATCTGTCGCCTCTGAAGCGCATGGGCAAGATCACCACATGGCACGATCGTTGTATCATTCCTGGGCAAGAGTTTGAGAACCAAATAGACCACTACTTTTCGCAGGCAAATATCATCCTGCTGCTGGTCAGCAGTGACTTTATCGCTTCTGATTATTGTTACCAAGTAGAGATGGCCAATGCGTTGGAGCGGCATAAACGGGGGGAAGCTGTTGTCATTCCTGTGATCTTAAGAGAGTGTGCCTGGCATCAGTTACCGTTCGGCAGCATTATGGCAGCGACAATTGATGGTAAACCCATAACCAAGTTTGCCAGCCATGATGAAGGCTACGTTCAGGTCGTCAACGCAGTCTCCCGCGCTATTGCTAATATGGAAGCGAAGAAACCACAGCAGAGTACTTATGCCCCTGCACCAGAGAACCCAATGCTCCAGGCAACGGATACCGTTTGGGCTCCTCGCTCCAGCAATCTTTCGCTGCCAAAGCGTTTTACCGATCTTGATAAGGATCGTGCCTGCCGTGCTGGTTTTGAATATGTCGCCCGTTATTTTGAAGGATCGCTGGCTGAACTCAAAAAACGCCATGCTGGATTAGATATCGATTTTCATAAGCGTGACGCAGACGCCTTCACTTGTGCGATCTACATGGGTGGGAGCAAAGTCGGTCAATGTGCAATCTGGCGTAATAGCGGACGAAATATGGGGATGGGTGATATCGGTTATAGCCAGGATGGCGTAATTGGCAATGCTTACAATGAAATTTTAACCATTGACAATAACGGCCAGATCCTTGGTTTTCGCCCATCAATGGGAGTGTTTAGTGCTGGATACTCAAGGGATACTTTGCTCACTAACGAAGGTATGGCTGAGCATCTATGGGATATGTTTTTTGAGCCAATAAAACAACGCGCTCGTTAGCATAGCCAGGGCGTTATTCCGCAGTTCTTAACGCCCCCTTTGACCATTTTTATAAATGATTATCTTCAAGCGTATAAATCCATTCGCCACATTGCGGACATACTTTTTCACCATTCCAACAGAGATGGCACCAGCAACACTGCCAGTTTTGTATCGTTGTATTGCGGGGAGGTTGGCGGGGTTTTACTGGCGGTAAGGGACCGTATTCTGCTTTCTGCCCATCGCCGAACTTGCTTGCAGTTTTGTTGTAGGGGCATGTTGTAAGTCGCATTGTCGCATCCAGTCGCAGTGGCGTATGAACAAAACTTTTTACACCAGTAAGTTCGTCAATAACCACGCTGATTTTCAGCCTACAGAATTCGCAGAGCAGAGTATCGTAATCGTCTTGTGTCGCCGTTTTCGGTTCGACCCTTTCGCCATGTTGTGTAACAGCAAAAGGCACATAGACAGGTTTATACATAATTAACTGTATGAACGCCTCCCCGTTTGCAAGGCTTCCGTTGTTATAACATTGACGAGTAGTTGCAGCTCTGTATCCGGCCTTATTGCAGTCAGAGCTGCGGGCCGCTATGAGATTCGCTGACCTGGTCCTTATTCTCCTGGCGGACTTTATGTCCAGTAAATTATTCAGGTTTCTCAGGTCACGGTCTTACCGTCTTTGTCATCACTCGGGTCGCCAGAGCAACCTTTCAGCATTCACCCTTGTATTAAGAGTTAATGTTTATCGGTATCAGCGATTAATAAGGCCTGATACTGACATGATTTTTATCGTATTTACGCTCGTGGGCTGCTATTGCCCACACTGTTCGCGCCAGCTTGTTCGCCATCGCCACGATGGCCACACCCATCGGACGCCGCTTTTTCAGTTCGGTTATCCATGGTCCAGGCTCTTTTGTCAGCAGTGCTGCTGCCCGTGCGCCATGGATAAACAGCGTCCGCAGATAAGTGTCACCACGCTTGCTTATCCCCAGCAGACGCACTTTTCCTCCGGAGCCAGTCTGCTTTGGCACCAGGCCAACGTAAGCAGCGAACTCCCGACCAGATTTAAATGCTGATGCTTCTCCCATTGTGGCGATGGCTGCCGTGGCTATTAACGGTCCGATGCCGGGGATTTCCATCAGCCGCTTACAGGTTTCATTCTGCCGCGCCACACTGTTAAGCTGTTTTTCAAGGCCATCTATCAGCGAGTCCAGCTCCTTCAGCCTGTTATGCTGGTCTTCCAGCACGGTGATGAGATACGGTGGCAGCTTCGCCTTCATCCGTTCCAGGGCGGCCGGTAGCTCTCTGTCCATCGCTGCCCGACCTTTGTGGATGGTTTCGCCGAACTCCAGCAACGTCCCGTGCAGGGCATTAATCTGCGCGGTTCTGAACTTCACAAGCTGTCTGCGTGAACGATGCTGAACCAGCACCGCCTGCTGCTCTTCCGTCTTAACCGCGATTTCCTTGCCGGGTTGCTGTACCGCCATCCAGATAGCCCGTGCATCCATCACGTCATTTTTGTTACCCATAACGAACGCCTTGACGAACCGACCTGGCATCAGACGCACCTTGTGACTCAGCTTTTCCAGTTCACGAGCCCAGTGTTGAGAACCTCCACAGGCCTCCATACCAATCAGGCAGGGTTCCTGGTTACTGAAAAAGGCCAGAAAGTCCTTACTGCGTATCTGTTTATCCACCATTTCCCCGGTGTGCTCATTGATGAAGTGAACCTGAATCAGATGTTTTGCGATATCAACGCCAACCGGTGTATATTTCATGCTGTGGAGTCTCCAGTCTGAGGGAGCTTTATGCATCCCGTATTGGGCACTATGATGCCGAAAATCTGCGAGGCTCCACACCTGCCGACTTCACGCTTTCAACCATCATTAGGCTCCGCATTTAAAGAGTGGGGGGCGTTCATCTCATTCTCCTGGAAAATGAAAAATGCCTGCGAGAAACACAGGTATCATGCGCTAGTGCAGGAAGGGGTTACGATGGCTGAGCGCGTCTCCGTCCACGCCTGCCCTTTAGGTTGCATGCTTTAATTTCACTTCGTCCAAAAGTTCTTACGTTGCCGGGTAACGCCAGGCGTGCAAAGGTATCTATTTTGGTTAGATAGTTCACAGCACGTTGTAGCCCTTCCTGCTTCAGGATGTCGTCATACTTAACCATCCCGACGCCAGATTTCTCATAACGTTCAGGTCTGACATTACAGTTGAAGTACGTGCCTTTCCCTTCTGTAATAACCGAAACCCAGTATTTGCCAAACTGCTCGCAGATATTGATCCCACAGCGGGATTTATTGCCGTCAAGGAAGAATAAGGTGTGGTAATGGAAGCCTCTGTCAGGCCCATATTCCAGTTTCCATACCGTGCCCAAAACGTGTCTGAATATTCGGTTTCGTTTCATGTTACGCAGCAATTGCTGACGCTGTTGTTTCGCTATTTCAGGGGTAATGCTGCCTGAATGTGCTTTTCCCCAGGCCAGGTCCAGACGTATTACCAACAGTCTTGCATGCCGGGTAAAAAGATGTTGAATATAATTCATCACCCCTTTCAGATTCTTCATTGAATTTCTTTGGTATTTTCTGAGGTCTTGTTTAAAAGCAGATTTATTCACCTCGTCACGATATTCACTTACCAGCTTATTCAGCATCACGGCAGTATTCGTCGAATCAACCCTGGTGATGGCACCGTTATAAACTCTGCAATAAAAATCGTACCGGCTTAGCGTTTGCTGGAAACGGGTGATTAGTGGATGAAGTTTACGAAATTGCAGGAACATATCAGGTATCTGGTCAAGCAGATGCATAACCTCCAAAACATCAATAGTTCGACTGGTTTGTTTGTATCCTAAGTTATTAAGCAAGATGCTAAAGGGGAAGGTTTTTTTACGTATTATCTTTTTCAGTAACACATAAGTGTGGTGGAGTTTTTCAATATTAATGCTGTTGTCTGTTACAGACATTATTATTGAATTCTTTTCGTTATGAATCTCAGCACAGTTCTGGAAGATACCCTCTATTTCGCTCATCTTTTTCACATTCGTAATATAACCACAATACATCGAAGTGATTGTGGCTTTAAGGATTAAAATGTACTTATACACACAGGAACATTCCTATTGCTTTACTGGTGGTATGTCTGATGGGTGAATAATGATAACACCAATAAAATAAGAACCTTAATTAAAATAAGGCATTTATCCAGGAAGCGTAAGCCTTGATAGACTAAAAGGTATGTATAAAGTTAGTGATTATTGTTTTAGGATAAAAGAGTAAGTTTACTCAATGCGGGATTCGTTAATTTTCTCTTTAAACCACATGACTACTTCACTTTCCAACCAGCGAGAACTGCGCCCCATTTTAATTGGTTTCGGGAACTTTCCTTCCTGAATTAATTTATAAAACCATTTATCAGTCATACCAGTAAAACGAACAATAAATGCCATATCAACCATCTGGTCGCTGTGAATATCAATGGTGTTCATGAGAGGACTCCGGGAATGTAACAGGAGGACACCGGGCGGCATCCTTTCATGTCATAGGTCGCATATGTATCGTTTTACATTTTTCTGTCTATGTGTTGCTTCTGCATATACGTCTGTTTTTTTAATTGATACATCCTGTCTGTTACCTGCCGTCAAACCAGCATTCTTTACACTATCCGTTGAGTACCACTTTGATGGTGCGAACTAGTGTGATTTTATGATTTTTTCAGTAGTGAAACACCTTGTTAAGGTCAGTTATAATGCTGGATTCGCGCTGTTTAACTACTACATTTTTAACTATTATTTTTCTACTTTTTTGACTACTGAAATCACGAGTCGTATACTGACCAGAAACTAAGTTCTAGTGCTTTACAGGAAAGGATTTGTGGAAAGCTCACTTCACTATGTCAATATAAAGAACAAAAGAGATCTCAGATTGTTTCTTTGGTATCTCTCCGCTAAAGATATTGCGGTTCTTATTAGCACGTTAGGATCGTCAAAAAGCGTTTATAATGAAGGTGATATATTTGGAAGTAATGTTGAAATCGCATCAAGTGCTGTTAATCAAGCCCTCTTACTGATCAAGGACAAAATTGTTAAGGGGATTTACTCCACATCTTTTAATTACTTTAAATCACTTCAATTACCCCCTGCTGAGTTTTCATGGATAAAAAAATCTCCTGATGCATGCTATTTTTTATGGTTGTATATAAAAACTATGGTTCATGACTCAAACAGTGAGTTACAACTTATTCCTGAGATTGCCGGGAAAATAAGAAATACTGATTACACTGCTGCCAGACATGACTTTTTGTATAAGAGATTACTGATAAATCCCTATCCTGTGGATAATAAAGAACGAATGGTTGCAATTGAGGATTTTTTTGATCGCGCACCTACCACTCTGAGAAACAAACTCAATTTGATGCATCACATTCGAAATAAGTGGGACGATCTTTATTATTTAAGTAATAACTTTCCACTGACTCCAAAAGAGAAAAAGAAATGTGATTGGGCTTGGGAATACATACAAAAAGACAGGAGTAACATGCGTGGTAAAAGAAAAAATCCGGATGGCACATATTCTGATTATTTAAATGTTCCATCTGAAACTAACAGTAACATGCTTTCCGCATTAAGACCCTCAGGTGCTTATGAGAAATACATGGCTGTAAAATTTTCATATATTTTTAAATTCGTAAAAGATGATTTATTTATTCAGCGATTCAAAAAAGCATGGGGACTACATAAGTACAGGCTTTCAGCTGCATCTAAAAAGAATAAGTTATCAAAACGCTACGGAACTGAAAAAGAAAATGGTGTAGCAAAATCTGTAACTTCGGGACCAGGGCTGGACGGTTATAAGGATTTCTTGTCTGAGAATAATACTCATCAATTCAACCCTGATTTAGCACAGCCTCTGCACAGTGAACATGACATAGGGAGCATTGTGGAACCAGGTGAAGCATATCAAAATTATAAAAATGAGAATGTTAAAGTTATGAAGCCAACTCAACCAGGGAGTAGCCCAAAAGGTATAAATCCCCGTGGAATAGTAATTAAATATTTGCAGCCTTCCTCCCTGAAAAATACTTTTCCATACCAGATGATAAGCATGGTAAGTGACAGTTTTGACGCAATAGTGAAAACGGCGAGTAAAATCAAGGATAAGAAAAACATCAAGTAAGCATATTCTCTCTGTCAGCATCCTATTATTTTTCATGCCTATATCATCTTATTGAGGCACAACAGCTAAGTATGCTGTTGTGCCTCAATACACCGATCTGTTGTGCCGATCGATATCAAATAAATGATAGATGAATTCTATTAATTTCTAATTATTGATTGGTATCACCATAGATAATACCGATCGATTTCTTAAAACCGATCTGTATTAACGATTATCTCATCCCCTCTCAAATGCATACGATCAGATGGACTTTTGTCCAGCTGAAGACCATTTTTCGTTTATAAAACACTCACAAAGGAACAACTATGTTGAAGACTACCTCTACCTTGCTTTTCAGCGCTGCTTTATTCAGTACCACTGCACACGCCGTTATCCAGGACCAGCAATGGGGGAACTGGTTCGGTAACATCAGTGCGATGGAGTTTGAAATCAATACCCAAAACAACTCAGGTGAAGTGCTCACACTAACCTGTACAAGCGGAAAGTTAGCTGTTGCTTATAGCGTTCCCGCAGAAGACTACCGCGTTTCTTCCCTGACAGGACTTGCAGAACCGGGCATCAGCGTTAACGGTACAAATCATTCTCTGGATGAAACGGCCTTTACTGCACTAAAAGCAACAAGTGAAAAAGACGTAATAAAAATCACCTCTATGAATTCAGCTATCTCTAAAAAATTCAGTGCTAAAGGGCTGAATGAAGCGCTGGCCGATACCTCATGGCAAGACTGTATTAATCACTAATTAATCAAAGGGGAATATAATGCATAAATTAATTGTTTTATCGCTCAGTTCAGTCGCTCTGCTTATTCCATCTATATCTTCTGCATTGACAATTCACGGAGATATACATCCCGAACGTTATACATTTTTCCTGACCCAAGAAGGCAGTAGCCAGCTAAAACAGGCGAATGATCGACTAGCCAGGAATCCACAGGCCTACACGCTTGACGTGAACCATACAGGCATTCAGCCTTTTGATGCAGTCCGGTGGGATGGTAAGCCTGTAAAAGCCGTCACCTGTGTGCTGGTAGACGGCATTATGATGGGGAAAAAAGCTACCTGGTCACAATGCAAAGATGAAAGTGGTGCGGAATATTTCGGTAATGCTGGATGGCCAGTACGTGATTACGTGGCAAAAGCGTGTGAAGTAGGCAAATCAGATTGTCCTGTTTATCTTGTTTTTCAAACAGATCCACCGACTATGCGAAACGACATGGCTAAATTTGCCCCTGCGCCTAAGAACTTTAATGCTTCTGCAAACCTGACGGATGAAATTAAAAACGACGGATGCCAAATGGCTAACAATTCCTTTGAATATGCGAAAAGCAGTATTCGCTGTTCTGCAATCAACACCGTGCGTTTTATTCGCAAACAAAATACCGAAGCTAAGTATGAGGCTGATCTCACCACAACTTCAGGCGAAAACCTGACAATGACTGTCGGGTACACCTATGGGAGTGCATCCAGCAAAGACCCCGGCTGGCGTACCATTTCTGTCAAAGAGGGGGGCATTATTACTGATATCCGCAAACAGGGCCAGTGGCTCCCTAATGGCTATAAGTAGAGGTGTGTTCCGTGCATA